>JAESUE010000101.1 GCA_016763235.1 Pseudomonadales bacterium | reverse complement strand
TGGAAGGTCTCGCACTATTTATGTCACCGATTCTGGATCCGAACTACAAACGATGTCGACCTTTTTGAAATGCCGAGAAAGCCTAGCCCTACAATTTTCCATTACCCAATATTTGCGGTACAAAAAAAAACTCTCCAAACTCCTTCACTCCGTCTAACTTACTCTTAAGTCTGCGCAGAAATCACAAGTTGTAAAAATTGAACAGATGCTCTGACATTCATTATCCACACCACACAGAGTCTTTTGTATTCTTATTTTACAGTCGCAACCTTCTTCGTCGAAAAATTAAAATATGCTATGAGGAAACCTGATATCGTCAGCATTACGGGAGAGTATACTGCAGCCGGTATTGCCATTGCTGTATTTTCTAACATCACGGTAGTGATCAGGAATGCCAACGCCGCATTTTGGATGCCAACCTCAATCATGATCGCCCGACTTTGACGTATATCCAACCGCAATAATCTAGCAATACTATAACCCAACGTCATCGTTAGCAAACAAAGCAATAGACCAACTATCCCTGCTTGTTCTAATAAGCTCAGTAAATTTTCTCGCTCCTTCACAGCGATACCAATAACTAACAGTATTAGAAGAACCACAGAAGCAATCTTTACAGGCTTCTGTGCCCTATCGGCAAACATCGGATTCTTCTTACGTATTAACATGCCCAAGCCAACCGGTACGAGAGTGATCACACAGACCTTTACACCCATATCAAATAGTTTAAATACATCAAGTTCGGCCTGCTGACCCAGAAACGTTCCCAAGGCTAATTGAGTAATGACTGGAATGCTGAAGCCAGCAAGAAGGCTACTGACAGCCGTTAAAGATACCGATAGCGCGGCATCCCCTTTACAGAGCATCGCAACAAGATTGGAACCCGGGCCACCAGGACAAGCAGCCAATATCATCACACCAACCGCAATTTCAGGAGAGATAGGCATCACTGAAACCAACAAAAAGGCTACCAGTGGTAGCAGTATCATCTGACCAAACGTTCCTATGGCTACCGCTTTTGGATACATTAATACTCGTTTAAAGTCAGCCGTAACAAGTGACATTCCCATTCCTAGCATCATCATGCCAAGCACCAGGGGGACTATCATTTTAGTAACTACGGTGGCTTCCATAATAACGACAACCTTTGATGGATTGGAGGATACAGGGAGAATTTAGCTCGCAATTTTATCGGAGCCGAGAATAGCGTTAATGCAAGGCTGTTGCAACAGCCTTGCTTCTATATACAATCCACCTTAAGCAAACAAAAAATCACTTAGCTACGCTTTGAAAGCTTTTACGATCATTGGTGGAGAGTAATTCGGTTTAGATGAGGGACATTCAGGCAAACTATCACTGTACTGCGATTCAGCATATCGATTGTTGGTGGTGTTACAGTACGAAGGTATAACTTCATGGAAGGGATTAAAGCGTTAACGGTACTCTTTTTTACTCCCAAACGACTAACCTGTGTATCCACTATAAAAAACTGTTTACCCCTAATTAGTCCGCGCGGTCACAATCCGAAATGGCAGCGATGGATACAATCGATCGCCACTACGGTTGTGGAGCACTTTTTATCGTTACTTAAGGAATACAGCGACGTTGGTCGATACCCAGAGCATTTAAGTCACCCGGTGACACCTCGAGACTTTTGGATATTCCTGTTGTAAAGCTATAGAGCTATCCCCTCAAAATAAATTCTTCATTTTTGACCAGGTGTATGATTTTCAATCACGATCTTACTAAGCTTCTTATCATCATCTAGCGCTCGACAGGCTGCATATAGGAATCTCTTGTTGTTCATAGTTAGACCTTACATGGTAGGCATATAACTCCGAGAACTCAGGGTTGTTATCGAGGTATAAATGTGCAAATAGACCGTTACCTAATGTTTTTTGAGTAACATTTAGGGAAACTAAAACCCCTAATATGATAACGGTCTACAGTATAGTAACGAAACACGTGGTTGCGGTTTTGTAATTTCGAGTTATACCTATAAGGGAGACATATTTGGAAACACAGAGGTGAAATTACTATGAAATACCCTTCTATTCTATTGCTAACCCTCGCTGCTGGCTGCTCCTCAATTGATGTACGAGATCCTGCTGCAATTGAAAGGGCCCACCAACAAGCGATCGGGGAGCGCAACGAAGCCATTGAGCGGCATATTGATGAGCTTCCTGGATGGGTAATGACTCCACCGATGCCAGACAAGACTGGGATGTATGCCGTTGGAATGGGAGATAGTGAAAATATTCAATTGGCGCTAAAAAAAGCTCGCTTAGAAGCTGAATTTGGATTGGCAAAGCTATACTCGCAGGAATTGAGCGGAAGTGAGAGGCTATATTCTACCGACGACAATGGAGCGTCTAACAGCTATGTGGGGTTGATTGATAAGTTGGTTCGCAGAGTGCCTGTAGTGGGATTTGACACAGTAAAGCAAGATATAAAGGCCGTAAATGGCAAATACCAAGCGTATGTTCTCCTAAAGCTCCCTTATGACGAATTCAATACCGTTTTAAAACAACAACGCGAGAAACAGACAGCCCGGGATATGGTGGTGGCTTTCCAGGACCTTGAAATGCGTTTAGATAAACGTCGAGCTCAAACCCTTGCTGAAAGTGAGATGGGAAATGAACCTTCAAACGGCCAAGTTGAGTAACTTACCAATTTGTCCAATTCGACCGAATCTTGGTGGCAAGAGCCGGTCGATACAGTGCCCAAATGGCTAGGTATGCTTCCGTCCTTAATGTCGGTGTGCTGTTTGTATTGATCTGAAGTTACAAACCCATATGACTTTTTTGCTATCTCAACGCGGTAATCGGAACCACGAATAGCTTCCTCGCCACTGATATAGCTGGCATCTACATGGTTGTTGGCAAGTATGCGCAAATTAGAAATCTTTGTAAGGCACTCTAAATCACCCGCGGCGTATGCCTGGTTGCAAACCAGGAGAATGATAGTGAAGAACTTAATACGGACAGCAATCATCTTTTGTTTCTTCCCTTTATCATTAGTGGGGCAAGCTGAAGAATGGATTGGTGCTGTATCGACAAATCAAATTGTTCGTGATTCTTCTAGTGTAGCTGAAGTACGCTTGTTAGCCGTGAAACAACTCCAATTTGTCGCAGCCAGCCAAGCCGGTGCAATAGTTATTAAAACTGAAAAATTAGTAAACGGGCGTTTTTCTGAGATAATTGAGCTAGTAAGTGCTGCAGAGGTTAAGCTCTCAAATATGAATGAGAGCCTAAACGTAAAAAATGGTATATTGCGACTGACTCTGTCTGCTGACGCAGTTGTGGACTTAGAAAGGCTTAACGGTCGGCTATCTTACATTCTTGAAAACAAGGACTTGCACAATCTGTTATCTGAATTAAATGCCAAATATCTAGCCGTACTAAATAAGAACGATTTTGCCAATACCAATGACCTTCCGCTCATTTCCATGTATGAGAGTGTCGCCGCACGATGGCTTGGTTTGAATGAGTTAAACGCGCTTTCTAAAAATTCAAAAGTTAGAATTGCAAATGTACAAAGTGAGTTACTATGAGATATTTATGGGAAAATCATTCAACACGGTAGGATGAAATCGGTTATTGAGTCTGTAGTAGACAACGGTTTGAATTTTGATGTCTATGTTCGTATCGGGCTTGATCTTGATCTTGATAGGATTAATGATGTTGCTGAAAAATATTGGGAAACTAGACATAGAAAAAATGACGCGCACCCTTTTGTTATGATTATTGGAAGTAAACCTCACTACCAAAACATTCCGATAAGTCTTAACAAGATAGCATTTAACTTCTTAGCCGAACACAACCTTGTAATGGCTGTAACTGTTGCTAACGAGAGGAAGGAAATCCCTTTATCCTACTTAGGGAACGATTTTATGGCAGGGTGTAAAGTCCAAAAACCCAAAAAAGAATCTACAGTGTATTGTTTTACGACAATAAATGAGAATGAAATGGGGCGACTGCCATCTGTTGCAATTTCAAATCCACTCAAATTTTCGATACCGAAAACATTGATAACTCAGGCTAACCCAATTGAGGTGAAGAGCGAATTAATTTTACAATCTGTAATGTGACAGCTAATATTAGTGATTTCTACAGAAGCAAAATGCGACCTTCCGTAAGCGATCAACGAACACCATTCTAGTATAACGCCCCACTAGGAACCATAGTAACGACCGTATTGATCAGTGGCTCGTTCATCGATAACCTATGTGCTTTGAGATATCTTTATCTGATGAATCTCTTTGAAAATTCCACCAATCACCAAACCAAGTGTGGTTGAGGAATAATGTTTAATACCAAATTGCTCTACAGGCCGCATTCAGTGGTTGGAAAAATCGCCTGAAATAAGCAAAGTATCATCCTAAATCAGTAGCAAGTAACGCTAACAGAAATTTTCAAAGTCATTATGAATCATTGATTTTACTTGCGACTTCAAGATACAGAAAATCATATTGATAGCTGTTTATATTTTGTACAGGTATTTTGTTTTTAGTATGAACATATAAAGTACTTCGGGTGAATCTATATTACGTATGTTGATTCTATTTTC
>JAESUE010000100.1 GCA_016763235.1 Pseudomonadales bacterium | reverse complement strand
GAGCAAGCCGCTACGAGCACCCCTCCGTCGAGAGGAGAAAGTGCGCCCCCCTCCGTAGAGGCACCGGTTTTACCCACGCTCAGCAAAGAAAAAGATGTCGAAGAAAAAAAAGACGAATTGAGTAATACTTTTCAGAATATTGACCAATGGGCATCTAACGCCACCCATGATCAATTTGGAGACTTCAGCGACACCCCTTCATCTAAGGAGAGCGATAGCAACAAAAAGAACCCAGATAATGAAGAATGGGCAAAAAAAATACTTGAGGAGGATGAGCTAGAACAGGTTGCCCAAGCCAATCAAGACACCAGCGAAGCACCTGAATCAAAAGTGGCACCCAGTAACGACCAGAAAAACAACATTCAAGCCACTGCCGACCCCTTTGGCATTGGCGAAGAGCTCAAAGACTTTGTAGACAAGCCAGAGAAGCCCACCGCCAACCTTGATGCAAAAGATGTCCTTGCCACTATCAACCTAGAACCCGTAGAGCTAGATCTCAATAGCGATGGTAAAAAGAAGGTTTTCCACTTTATCGGAGAAACCCTACTGGTATTGCTCGCCACCTTGCTGCTCGGAACGCAATACCTTACCTATAACTTTGAATCCCTCAGCAAAGACCCTAAACTTCGCCCGTGGTATGCAAAAGCATGCGCCACACTAAATTGCACGCTTCCTCAGCAATCCGATATAAAGAAAATTCGCGGTAAAAACTTAGTCGTTAGAACTCACCCCGATATTCCCGATGCCCTGCTTGTGGATATTGTGATGACAAACCACGCCCGTTTCTCACAAAAACTGCCCCTTCTTGAACTCGCATTCACCGATATAAATGGCTTCCCTGTAGCAGGCCGAAAATTTAAGCCTTCCGAATACCTCTCTGGGGCGCTTATCAAGCTTAATAACTTACCCGCCAAAACACCCGTGCATATCTCTCTTTCCATCTTCGACCCAGGCGGTGAAGCCATTAACTATCATGTTAATTATCATAAAAGGTAACTATTCAGCTCATGCTCAAATTTGAACAGTTACAGGGCTCGCTGAATAGTTACCATAAAAGAAGATAATATCGAAAAACCTTGGCAGGCAGGCTGGTCATTCTTTAAGCATTCGCCGAATTCCAGTATAATGCACATCTCGACGCAAACACTCCCAAACAACGCAGTATCAACATTCCCAGAGATCGCCTTGCCCACACCGCCCGACAAAACCAAAACAAGCTTTTCTATTGGCCCGTATCACATTCAGGGGCAAGCCTTACTTGCTCCCATGGCTGGCGTTACCGACCTGCCTTTTCGTAACCTTTGCCGAAAGTTTGGGGCCGGCCTGGCTGTAAGCGAAATGGTATCAAGCGATGCCAGTTTGAGAAATACGCGCAAATCAAAATTACGCATTGTTCATGACGGCGAGAAAACGCCCGTATCTATACAGATTGTAGGCACCGACCCCAAGCAGCTCGCAGAGGCTGCTCGATACAACGTTGGCCAAGGCGCAGAGATTATCGACATCAATATGGGCTGCCCCGCCAAAAAAGTGTGCAAAAAGCTGGCTGGCTCCGCACTAATGAAAGACGAAAAATTGGTAGAAGAAATTCTCACTGCCGTGGTGAAAGCAGTCTCCGTACCAGTCACACTTAAAATACGCACCGGCTGGAGTCCAGAGCAACGTAACGCCCCTCAAATCGCCCGTATTGCCGAAGACTGCGGAATCCAAGCCTTGGCGGTGCATGGTCGAACGCGTGCGTGCCGTTTTAATGGCGAAGCAGAATATGCTACTATCCGGCAGGTTAGCGAAAGCGTTAGTATCCCGGTTATCGCAAACGGAGATATTTCCAGCCCAGAAAAAGCAAAAAAAGTGCTAGACCAAAGTGGAGCAACGTGTATCATGATAGGCCGTGGCGCACAGGGAAGGCCGTGGATATTCCAACAAATTAATCACTATCTTGAACAGGGAATATTGATACCACCGCCCACGCTCACTGAACAGCAACATATCATTCTTGAGCACCTGCAACACATACACCGCTTTTACGGCGAGAGCTGTGGCGTTAGGATTGCGAGAAAGCATATCGCATGGTACACAAGCCTTCAAAAACACGGCCAAGCCTTTCGTCAGCAATTTAATGGGCTCAACTTGGCAAAAGAACAAATAGGCAGCGTTCAACAATTCTATGAACGACTTATCCAGCAGGAGATAAACGCGGCATGAATGACATTACCCAGAATCCCAGCACTCAAAACCAGCCCTCGAATTTCGAAGCAAGCGATTCAGAAGGAAGCAGCCTGACTCTAAGAGACAATGTTTCCCAAGCAATGAACAGCTACTTCAATCTGCTCGACGGTTCCGATGTGACGGATGTTTACCGTCTTGTAATGAGCGAAGTGGAAGCGCCTCTTTTAGAATCAGTATTGAAATATACCCGAGGCAACCAGACCAAAGCAGCAGAAGTACTCGGCCTCAACCGTGGCACACTAAGAAAAAAGCTCAAAATTTACGGTTTACTCTAAAGCGCCACGCTTAAAACTACTGCAAACCCCCCTCAGATAGATTAAAATGCGACCAGCTAGGCAGGCTCCCCCCTGCCATTTTTAGTTTATAACGCATGCTAACGAGCAATTTCCAAACGCTCAGGCCTAGCCCAAACCCTTCCCGTTCATCTGAAAATACCCTTAAAAACTATGGCGAATAAAATCCAACGCGCCCTGATCAGCGTTTCCGACAAAGCAGACCTCATCCCCTTTGCCCAAGCACTGCAGGAACGAGGCATCGAAATTCTCTCAACTGGCGGCACCTTTCGCTTGCTACGCGAAAACGATATTGCAGCCACTGAAGTCTCTGACTATACGCAATTCCCAGAAATGATGGACGGCCGAGTCAAAACTCTGCACCCTAAAGTGCACGGCGGCATACTCGCCCGTCGCGGCATCGATGAAGCGGCAATGGATAGCCAAGACATCAAGCCCATCGACTTGGTAGTCGTTAATCTCTACCCTTTCCAGGCCGCCATAGCCAAGCCAGATTGCGACTTGGCAAACGCCATAGAGAATATCGATATTGGCGGCCCCACCATGGTTCGCGCTGCCGCAAAAAATCATGCCTTTGTTACCATCCTCGTCAACACCGAAGATTACGATGGCTTCCTAAGCGAACTTGATAGCAACGAGAACTGCATCAGCGATCAGAGCCGCTTCCGCTTTGCCCGCAAAGCGTTTGAACACACTGCGCAATACGATGGTGCTATTGCCGATTATTTTGGCCGCTTACAGCCTAGCGACGCCAGCCCAAGCAGCTGGGAGAAGGGTGAGTTTCCCACCACATTTAATCGCCAGCTCACCAAAGTTCAAGAAATGCGCTACGGTGAAAACCCCCACCAGAAAGCAGCCTTTTATCGTGCATCAGAAGCGCCAAAAGGGTGCATTGCTTCTGCAGAACAACTTCAGGGAAAAGCGCTTTCTTTCAACAATGTCGCCGATACAGATGCCGCACTAGAGTGTGTGAAATCCTTTCAAGAGCCGAGCTGCGTCATTGTAAAACACGCAAATCCTTGTGGAGTGGCCACCGGAGAAAACATCCTTAGCGCTTATGATAGGGCATTCCAAACAGACCCTACCTCAGCCTTTGGCGGCATTATCGCCTTTAATCGCCCACTGGATGCCAGTACAGCCCAAAGCATTATCGACAAACAGTTTGTAGAAGTTATCATCGCCCCATCTATTGATGCCGATGCACTGAGCATACTCAGCAAAAAGGCCAATGTTCGTGTACTCAGCTGCGGCGAGTGGGACGGTGTCAGCGAAGATTATGACTACAAGCGTGTTAACGGTGGCCTACTGGTGCAAGAGTTTGATCTTGGCAGCATCACCCAAGAAGAGCTAAAGCAGGTCAGTAAGCGCGCTCCAACAGCAAAAGAACTGGAAGATCTTCTCTTCGCATGGAAAGTTGCTAAATACGTCAAATCAAATGCCATCATTTACGCGCGCGACAAACAGGCTATTGGAATTGGCGCCGGACAAATGAGCCGCGTATACAGCGCCAAAATTGCAGGCATCAAGGCCGCTGATGAAAACCTTCAAGTACCCGGCTCAGTCATGGCATCCGATGCCTTCTTTCCTTTTCGAGACGGCATCGATGCGGCGGCCAAAGCAGGCATTCGCGCCATCATTCAGCCCGGCGGATCGATTCGTGACGAAGAAGTAATCGCAGCAGCAGATGAAGCGGATATCGCCATGGTATTTACCGGAAT
>JAESUE010000099.1 GCA_016763235.1 Pseudomonadales bacterium | reverse complement strand
GCTATTCCAAGAAGATGTGGTGTTCGCCAAACTGGGTATTATTGTTATTGATGAACAGCATCGCTTCGGCGTACACCAGCGCCTCACTTTAAAACAAAAAAGTGAAGGCAGCGCATTAAGCTGCCACCAACTCGTCATGACAGCCACGCCCATACCCCGCTCTCTCGCCATGTGTGCCTACGGAGAACTGGACAACTCCATTATCGACGAATTACCTCCAGGGCGAACCCCGGTAAAAACCATTGTTCTACCCGACTCTCGCCGTGATGAGGTTATTCAACGCATACGGCAAGCATGTATCGATAAAAAACAGATTTACTGGGTTTGCACCTTAATCGAAGAGTCCGAGCAACTGCAGTGCCAAGCTGCAGAAAAAAGTGCCGAAGATCTTACCCAGGCCATACCAGACGCCAGCATCGCTCTGATACACGGCCGCCTAAGTAGCCAGGAAAAAATCGATATCATGGCAAGGTTTAAGGCCGGTGATATCGACCTCTTGGTAGCGACCACCGTCATAGAGGTGGGCGTTAACGTCCCGAATGCCAGCCTAATGGTCATCGAGAACCCCGAAAGACTGGGCTTAGCACAACTACATCAACTTCGAGGTCGCGTGGGTCGTGGAGACATAGAAAGCTTCTGCCTCCTGCTTTATCACCCTCCGCTATCCGCCCAAAGCAAAGCGCGCCTTAAAGTTATGCGTGAATCCAATGATGGCTTCGTGGTTGCCGAAGAAGACCTGGCGCTGCGTGGTCCAGGAGAACTGCTAGGAACGCGGCAAACCGGTGATATAGCATTCCGCATCGCTGACCTACAAAGCCACGCCAACCTCATTGAGCAAGCCCAAGCAGCTGCGAGCACACTTCATAGCCAAGCAGATGCGAGCACCATAGATGCGCTCATCAAACGCTGGTTACCCCAAGGCGAACAATACGCTCAGGTTTAAAGGCCCCGTTGATAAGTTAAGTGTCACTATTCAACGAACCCTGTAACTGCACGAATTTGAGCGTGAGCTGAATAGTTACCGTTAAGTTTTGTTCGCAAGCCTCCATCCCACAAATTTCTTCCTATACTGCTTAGATAGTCGCATCGGAAAAATCCGCGTGCAGTTAGCCGTAGAAAAATTTATGGAGATCACAATGCCTCTTCCGGCCCCAGTTCAAGCATACCTAGCATCCGAAAAAATTGAATACGACATTACCGAACTGGCCCTTAACCAGGAAAATAATTCGCAGGTAACACCGTCTTCCTCTATCGCCACATTGGTAATGCTTGAAGATGAGCTGGGGAAAGCACAAGTTTTGATTCCCCAGGCCAGCCTCTTAAATCTTCCAAGTCTAAATGAAATGTTGGGTCGGAACTGGCGCGCAATCATGCGCACCGAGAATGCAGCCGATAGCGAAAACCAAACACCCCACCAAGGGATTTTGCCTCTTCCTGAAGACGGCCTGGTACTTGTCGATCAATATTTGCTCAAGCTAGATCCGATTTATCTTGAGTCTGGCGAAACCAATGTACTCATCAAACTCAGCCAAAAAGATTTTGGCCAGCTGACCCAAGGAAGCATCGTCGACCGATACTGCAAACCGATAAAAACCCTTATCAAAGCGACACTGGATCAAGAAAATGATATTCCGCACATCCATAAAGCCTTGGAAAGCTTCACTACTCGCCGAATTAAAAGCCGACTGAATGAAACGCTGGAGATCCCCCCTCTACCCACCAGCGTAGAAAAAGTCATTCGCCTGCGCATCGAAGCCAATGCCACAGCCGAAGAACTGGCCGAAGTCGTAGCCATGGACCCAGGGCTAGCAGCACAGATTATTAGCTGGGCCGCATCACCATTTTATGCCACTCCTGGAAAAATTCGTTCTATCGAAGATGCCATTATTCGCGTCTTGGGCTTTGAGCTGGTAGTGAACCTCGCCATTGGCCTAGCTATTGGAAAAACCCTCCAGCTGCCTAAAGACCACCCCTACAACCAAAGCCCTTATTGGGAGCAGGCCATCACAACCGCCACCGTGATGGAGCGATTATCTCGACTCCATCCCAGTAAAAATCGTCCGGCCAGAGGGCTCGCTTACCTCTCAGGCCTACTGCACAACTTTGGTTATTTGGTGATCGGCCACGCCTTTCCGCCACACTTTTCATTATTATGTCGCATGATAGAGGCCAACCCTCATGTACCCGCAGCGTACATTGACCAACATTTATTCGGCATGACGAGAGACCAAATAGGCAGCTGTTTGTTTGAGAGCTGGAGCTTACCCGAAGAAGTGATTAAAGCCGTTCGTTGGCAGCAGCTACCAAGCTATCAAGGGCCCTACGCCAGCTATGCCAACCTGCTCTGTCTCAGCCAATTACTTATCAATGAAATATCGGAAAAACCAAACTCCTGCCTGATGACCCCCCGTCAAACTGGGGAGCTCTATGAGCGCTTAGGCATCGAACCTGATGAAGCCAGAGAAATAGTCACCACTGTGTTAGCGGGGCAAGAAGAGCTCAAGAGCTTTAGCAGCAGTTTCCGTTAACAAGGGAGAGGGGAAAGAATAAAGGAGAAAGTTTGGCTCAAAATGCCTAACTCATAGAGTCATGGAGCTACTGGTTCAACATGGAGCCAAGCTCCACATACCACATAAAAAGAGAGAGATCACCTTGCACCTCCACCTCTTTATTTTGCATACCTTGCATAAAAGCGAGGCGCTTTCCATCAGCGGTTAATATTCGCGTGCCAATGACAGCATCATTAAAGATAATACTTAAATCAGGGGCTTTATGCGCCCCCCATGCACTGGTAATGCGCTGATCAGACACCAAAAAGTGACGGCAAATCGAAGCACTACGGGTTTGTAGTTGAAAGCTGATATTCTTATTACCCAGGTGAGCCTGTACCTTTGGATCAGTACAGCTTTTACGATACATTTTCCAGCTCAAAGCAGACACAATAGCCAGAAATTTCGCACTCAAATAAACACGACTGGTGAGCAAGCTGTCAGCAATATCGGGCAGCTGCTTCAATGATTTACCGCCAATTTTAATTTTGTTCCTGCGCGAAATATAACGGCTTCATGCGCCGCAATTTCAATCACCCCACCATCACGCGGGTTTCGCCCAGAACGGGCATTACGATGACGCCGCACAAAACTGCCAAAGCCAAGAATTTGCACCTGACCATCTTGTGCCACACCGAGAATAATTTCTTCCAAGACGCTAGCGACAATTTCTCCCGCTAACTCTTTTGACATACCCAAGGCCTCGGCAACTGCCGCATCCAACTCTGGTTTACGAATAGTATTAGAGGCCATAAGTTTCCATCAAGTCACAAATGCGCTTAGCCAGATCGATCTGCACGCTTGCGCTCGAACTCCTTCAGGAATTTTTTACGAATGCGGATACTACTTGGTGTTACTTCAACCAGCTCATCGTCTTCCACAAACTCCAGAGCCTGTTCCAAGGACATATGAATCGGCACAGCCAAAGCGATGGCCTCATCCGTACCCGAAGCACGAACATTCGTTAGCTGTTTACCCTTCGTAGGGTTAACCACCAAGTCATTACCACGGGCATGAACCCCTATAACCATTCCTTCGTATACTTCAATATTAGGCTTGATCATCATTCGACCACGGTCTTGAAGATTAAACAGGGCAAATGCTAAAACTTTACCGGTAACCATGGAGATCAACACACCATTTTTACGCTTGGCTGCATCACCGCCTTTTATCTCGCCATAATGAGAAAAAGTGCTGGTCATAATACCGCTGCCAGAAGTCTGAGTCATAAACTGACTACGAAAACCGATCATACCCCTTGATGGCACCGTGTAATCCAAGCGGACACGCCCTTTGCCATCGGAGATCATATCTTTAAGATCCCCTTTACGCAGACCGAGGGCTTCCATAACGCCACCCTGGTGCTCATCTTGCACATCAATGGTAACGTCTTCATAGGGTTCCATTGTCACCCCATCTTCCTCTTTGAGAATAACCTCAGGGCGAGATACACCCAGCTCAAAGCCTTCTCGTCGCATCGTTTCAATAAGAACGGAAAGATGCAACTCACCTCGACCCGAAACCTTGAACTTATCCGGGCTGTCCGTATCTTCTACACGCAGAGCCACGTTATGAAGCAACTCTCTTTCAAGACGTTCGCGAATATTTCTTGATGTGACAAACTTGCCTTCCTTGCCAGCGAAAGGAGAGTTATTGACCTGAAAAGTCATAGAAACGGTGGGCTCATCCACAGATAGGGCCGGTAATGCGTCAGGATTTTTTGGATCACAGACGGTGTCAGAAATATGCAACGTTTCTATACCTGTGATACAGATAATATCACCGGCAGATGCCTCTGGCACCTCTATCCGTTCAAGCCCCATATAACCCATGACCTGCAGGATTCGAGCGCTTTTAGGCTTACCCTCTCCATTCGTCACCACAACTGGGGTGTTAGTCGCAATTTTCCCACGGCTAACACGGCCAATGCCGATCACTCCGACATAACTGGAGTAATCCAGTGAGCTGATCTGCATTTGAAAGGGGCCGTCTACATCCACGTCCGGTGCTGGAACATGGTCCACAATCGCCTGAAATAAAGGCCCCATGTCATCGCTCATTTCCTCAGGATCAAGGCCGGAAACACCGTTTAGTGCAGAAGCATAAATAATGGGGAAATCAAGCTGCTCATCCGTAGCACCCAAGTTATCAAACAGATCGAAAACCTGATCCACAACCCAGTTTGGACGAGCACCGGGACGGTCAATTTTATTAATAACAACGATTGGACTTAATCCACAAGCAAAAGCTTTTGATGTCACGAAGCGTGTCTGAGGCATAGGCCCATCCACCGCATCCACAAGCAGCAGTACCGAATCCACCATGGATAAAACCCGCTCAACCTCGCCGCCAAAATCAGCGTGTCCAGGGGTATCTACGATATTGATACGGTAATCGTTCCATTTTACCGCTGTATTTTTCGAAAGAATGGTAATACCACGCTCTTTCTCCAAATCGTTGGAGTCCATAACCCGTTCTTCCGCTTCCCCACGACCAACCAGCGTGCCCGATTGCTGAAGCAGTTTGTCCACCAATGTGGTTTTGCCATGGTCAACGTGAGCAATGATGGCAATATTTCTTTTATCCGACATGAGATAGCATCCTGTAAAATAGCTTTATTTCGG
>JAESUE010000011.1 GCA_016763235.1 Pseudomonadales bacterium | reverse complement strand
TATCTCTACGAGCACCTCGCATTTGGACACCTCTATTTTAGCGACTCAGATGACCCCACGTTTTTTTCATTGGTTCGATCCAGCACAGCGCCCCATAAAAAGCTTTCACTCATCGCCACCCCTCGCCCTTATGACGACCCCAAGGTTGAAAAAGTATACTACCGCCTGCAGCGCGTTGACGAAACCATTGTGGACAAATCCCACTTGCCCTACTCCCTTTACAAGAAAACAATACGCCGCTTTAAAGAACTATTCTGGGCGCCCGACTATCAAGTTTTCACGCTGCCTAAGCACACCCCTAAGGCCGCAGCAAACCCCTTTGAAACATTCAAGGCTATTCCTGCAAAATCACGTTATTTATTCTTACTTGATGACTCCCACTTTTTTATTTCCAACTTTATCAAAGGGCCTGTTTGCTGGGGCCCTATTTCGCTGAACGTAATCAATGATCGCTTTCTTGAATTAGCCAGCCCCGTGCTCAGCTTACCCGCAGAAATGGAGAACAACTTTAAACTTACTGCCGCATGGACACTTTACTCCCGCCAGCAAAAAAAATATCTGCAGAAAAAAGACCAGTTACTGCAAAAAAACAACACGCATTACAACACAGAGTTTATCTGGCCCGGAAATGGCCCTGATGGTGATGGCGCACTCACTATTTTCCGCCACTATGACAGCGCCACGGTATTAAAGGGTTTTATTGGCGACGAACCTAAAACTGTTTGGGTCATTGATTACCCTATTTTTGAGCGCATCTATTATTTGCTCGTTGCTGGTTTTGATGTTTACGGAAACGTCGGCCATCAACTTTCTACCCGGCTCTATATGGATTTCTTAAGAATGGAGGGGGAACGCAATTTTATTCGCTTCCTCCCGTCAGACATGGGGATTTCTGAACAACACAAATGGTATAAAAGTATTCCACCACATGTGGAAAAATTCCTATTTGATCGTGATTTAATTGTTAGAGACAACCCCCTCGATAAACAAGAGTCGGATAATTCGAAATTTAAAACTCTGCAACAATTCAGCAAAAGAACACAGACAAGTGGCGAAAATTACAACGCTTCTAACTACTGGAATGCAGCGCAAGATAAAGACCACACAGCCGATGCTATCACCAAAGCGCTATTCCCTATTACCCTCATAAAAGGGAAAAACCTTCGTCACCTGCCTGATTTAAGTTATTTACGCATTAAAACTGCCAACAGCAACGATGATCCGGTTTACACCCTTATCAAAAACAACGCACACAGCAGCGTTCATTTTATGTTTGGAGAAGACTTACGCAGGCTACCCAAGGGCGACACCCTCACGCTAGTGCGAGGAATAGTGGGCAGTTACCCTAATTATATTTACACTGTACCATTCAGGGAGCTTGAAGAATTCACAGAAAAAATGCACCACCTCAAGAAAGAAAAATCCGCAGTAATGCTTAATGAAAAATGGGGCCTGCGACGCACTCACCCTCAATTCTGGGAAGAGATTGATTGGCTACAGGAAAAAAACAAATCCGATTACGGCCCATACGCAGGTCTGTTTGATCTAAACCGTTATTTGAATCAATAAAAAAGAATGCTTGTGAAGTACTATATCTGCCAGCTTATATTTAAAAAAGACGCTGTCTTTATTCTTCAGTATGAAGATGAAACAAATGGCGTAAAAATGGAAGACTCGCAACTGGTTTATGTCTACAACATCCCCCCTTTGCTTCAGTATGGCGAGCTAAAAAACCTGCTTATCGACTCAAACAGCATCACTCAATATGAAGACCTTGATTTTAACGAATTAGAAAGCTGGCTAGAAAAACCACATGCCACCATCAGCTGCGAATACTTTCTAAATTTATGGAATATTCTGATAGACACCTTAGCAAGCCAAAATGACCCCAGCCTCTTCCTTGATCTTGCAGAAGATGAGGATGGCATCCTTATTTACAATAAATTATTCTGGGGCGCTAATCTTCCTGAATATACGCCACCAGGAAAAATACATATTTCCGACTGGCAACTCGCAGATATTTCAAACCTACAGGCCATATTTAAATCTGGCCTCGAAGAACTCAAAGTTGTCATTCTGAATGGCTTAGAGCTTCAATAAATTGTTCATGTAAAAAGGCCAGCAACTTCCGCAAGCCTTTCAACAAACCTATTTAACAAAAACCGTAACTACTAAGCGAACCCTGTAACTGTTCAGATTGCGTTCAAATTTGAGCAGAACAAGGCGAAAAATGTGAGTTTATACGCATAAATGATTATTTTTTAACACCATTATGCACGGATTTTAGCGTGAGCTGAATAGTTACAAATATTATAATGCTAAGCCAACCGCCGTTTAACCGTCTCATGCCACCGACCGTACCAACCCCCTGATCCTATGCTGCACCTTCACTCATACCATAATTGAATGCTGGAAAAGTCCAACTGCCCATTACCATTTTCGGCATGTTCTTTAAAGAGTTTTTGTGCAAGGCTTCCCATAGGGATTTTTGTTTGTGTTTGCACAGCTGTTTCCTTTGCAAGCCCTAGGTCTTTATTCATCAAGTTAACAGCAAAGCCATCGGTATAATTATTTGCGGCCGGAACATGATCCTGCACTCCGGGATAAGGGTTGTAGAGTTCTAGAGACCAGTTTCTTCCTGAACTTTTAACCATAATATCTGACAGTACTTTGGGATCTAGGCCGCTATCAACACCCATCTTCAAGGCTTCAGCGGTCCCTGCCATATGGATTGCGAGCAACATATTATTGCAAATTTTTGCGGTTTGGCCTGCACCACTTTCACCTGCATGAAAAATATTTTTCCCCATACATTTAAGGATGGGTTCAGCAAGTTCAAAAGCGCTTTTATCACCGCCCACCATGAAACTTAGTGTGCCGGCTTCAGCACCTGCCACGCCCCCTGACACCGGTGCGTCGACAATAGCTATGCCTTTTTGTTTTGCTGCATCGGCCACTTTACGAGAGTCTTCAGCTGCAATGGTCGAGGAATCAATAACCAGGGTGTTCGTATTAATATGTTTGAGCAGTTTAATATCATGCAGATAAATATCCTCAACCACTTTTCCGGAAATCAGCATACTAATCAATACATCTACATCTTTAGACGCATCAATAGCGCTTGCCGCAATGGATGCCCCCTTAGCCGCTACCAATTTCATTTGGTTCACATTTAAATCAAAAACCTTTACCTTGTGGCCGGCTTTTAATAAATTTATTACCATGGGGGCTCCCATGTGACCAACGCCAATAAATCCAATGCTTGCCATAAACCACTCCTTTTAAATTTTTATTTTAGCTATACCCATAACGATTTCGGCCTTGTTCGCACACCTTACCGGTAAAAAAATAGCTGCATTGCGGACACCGCCCTCTATAACGCTATGGGTATCTGTCACTTTAAATCAATGGTCATGTTGGGCCGGTCAGGTATATCGTCATCAAACCATCGAGCCGTTATTGTTTTAGTTTCTGTGAA
The DNA here is from genome assembly GCA_016763235.1 of Pseudomonadales bacterium. GTDB lineage: Bacteria > Pseudomonadota > Gammaproteobacteria > Pseudomonadales > UBA3067 > UBA3067. Next base: position 1,221 of record JAESUE010000011.1, on the reverse strand, counting down.
AAACCGAACTGCCTGTTTGCCATACGCGTGTTGATCGCCGTAAAAAGAATTTTTCCATCCAGTGAAAGAAAAGAAAGGCATGGGAACGGGAACGGGTATATTTATTCCAACCTGACCGACTTGAATCTCCCGTTGATATTTTTTAGCAGCCGCGCCACTGGCAGTAAAAATAGAGGTGCCATTGCCATAAGGGTTGGCATTGATGAGTGTAATGGCTTCTTCGAGACTATCAACGCTTAGCAGGCAAAGCACTGGGCCAAAAATTTCCTCGCGATAAATACTCATTTTCGGGCTGACATTAGCAAACAGCGTGGGCCCAACCCAGTTTCCCTCTGGGTAGCCTTCAACAGTGCAGTTGGAACCGTCTAGTAAGCAATCGGCACCTTCGTCTTTACCTTGTTTAATAAGCTTCAATATTCTATGTTTAGCTTCAGGGCTGATCTGTGGGCCATACGCAGCTTGATCATCATCCCATACACCCGGCTTTAGCTGACTTAAACTGGCTTTAATATCATCAACCCAGTCTTTTGCTTCACCCACTAACACGGCCACGCTAATGGCCATGCAGCGTTGACCAGCCGCACCACACGACGCACCCGCTAACGCGTTTATTACAGCCTGTTTGTTGGCATCAGGCATGACCACCATGTGATTTTTAGCACCCGCAAAAGCTTGTACGCGTTTTAAATTTTCAGTGCCGGTTCTGTAAATGTATTGCCCTACATTGACTGAGCCAACAAAAGATATGGTTTTTATATCTGGATGGGTCAGTAACTTATCCACTTGTTCTTTACGCCCGTGAATAACTTGCAATACGTTTTCCGGCGCACCAGCTTCCAGAAATAATTCTGCCAGCCGCATAGGTGTCATGGGGCCCTGCTCTGAAGGTTTTAATATAAAGGTGTTTCCACAGGCAATCGCGAGGGGGAACATCCATAATGGAATCATGGCTGGAAAATTAAAAGGCGTTATCCCAGCACATACGCCCAAGGCTTGAATATAACTATACGTATCAATATTCCTAGCGACATTCTCTACTGTTTCACCCATCATCAAGTTGGGGATATTGCACGCGTGTTCAACAACTTCGATGCCGCGCCAAACATCACCTTTGGCATCAGCAAATGTTTTGCCTGTTTCGAGGCTTAAAATTTTCGCCAATTCATCATGGTGCTGTTTAAGAAGTGCTTGGTAACGAAGCATCAAACGTGCGCGCTCAGG
>JAESUE010000098.1 GCA_016763235.1 Pseudomonadales bacterium | reverse complement strand
TAGGCTCTTTAGGGCCTTTAGCGATATGCACGTTACATATCGGTTGGTCGTGGTCTTCGCCATGGCTTAGGGCAACAATCTCAGTTCCTGCTGGAATATTAAGATCAGACAGGTGAAGTGTTTCACCAAGCTTAACGTTGATCATGTCCACTTCTAGGTACTCAGGAAGGTCTTTAGGCAAGCAAAGTATCTCTACTTCATTCATCTGGTGAGAGATAATGCCACCTTCAGCTTTAACACCCTCACAAGTTTCTTCGTTCAGGAAGTGAAGTGGCACGTTCATGTGGATTTTGTGTGCCGCATCTACGCGCAAGAAGTCAGCATGCAAGGGGTAACCCTTTGCTGGGTGACGCTGTAAATCTTTTAGAACTGCCTGTTGAGACTGACCATCAAGGTTAAGGGTCAAAATATGGCTATAAAAAGCTTCATTTTCTAAGCTTTTCTCAAAATCCTTAGTGATAATGCTAACTGTTACGGGATCTTTGTCACCGCCATAAATAATGGCTGGGATCTTATTCTCTAAGCGACGCAGGCGGCGGCTCGCACTCTTTCCCTGGTCTGCGCGTGATTCAATAGTAAGTTCAAATTCAGAAGACATGGTTTGTTCCTTGGTTAAATAAATCCTTAAACTCGCGACCAAGCTCTAAGGAAGTGTGGGTCAGATAGATTCGAAATGAAAACATCTGATAGTAAAAAACCTTTGTGCAAGAGAGGTCTGTTCTTATACAAAGGTCCCTGAAATTTTTTATTTCGTATGGGTGCTCCCCAAGGGGCTAGTAACCGAAGGGGTGGTCGAACATAGCGCTTAACGATTCCTCGTTATTAATACGGCGCACAGTTTCTGCCAGCACAGAAGATAAGCTCAACTGGCGAATTTTATCCGTATTTTTGGCCGCTGACGACAGGGGAATTGTATCTGTAACGACCAGCTCATCCAACTGGGATTTTGCAATATTATCTAGGGCGTTTCCAGAGAGCACTGGGTGTGTGCAGTATGCCACTACTCGCTCAGCTCCATGTTCTTTTAATGCGTCTGCCGCTTTACAAAGTGTACCCGCAGTGTCGACCATATCATCGACTACGACACAGGTTCTTCCTTTTACATCGCCAATAATGTGCATAACTTGAGATTGGTTGGCTTTCGGGCGTCTTTTATCAATGATTGCCAAGTCGGAGTCATTAAGGAGCTTGGCGACTGCTCTTGCGCGTACGACGCCTCCGACATCAGGGGATACGACAACAAGGTCTTCATATCTTTGGCTTTGAATATCCCGAACAAGTATGGGGGAGCCGTAAACATTGTCTACGGGGATGTCGAAGAACCCTTGAATTTGGTCAGCGTGTAAGTCTACGGTCAGTACTCGGTTGATCCCTACGGAGGTGATCATATCGGCCACGACTCTGGCAGAAATCGCAACACGGGCAGAGCGTACGCGACGATCTTGTCGGGCGTAACCAAAGTAAGGAACGACGGCAGTAATACGGCTTGCAGATGAGCGGCGTAAGGCATCCGCCATTATCACTAGTTCCATCAAACTGTCATTAGTTGGGGTACAGGTTGACTGGATGATAAAAACATCTTTACCGCGTACGTTTTCGTTGATTTCAACGCTGATTTCGCCATCGCTGAACTTGCTGACGGTAGCGTCGCCCAAGGGGATGTGCAGGTGGCTGGCTACTTTTTGTGCTAATTCAGGAGTTGCATTGCCGGAGAAGACCACGAGCTTTGACATGATAAGGATACCTTCGGTGATGATATCTATGCGGAGAGATGGCTGGGCTGGGAGGATTCGAACCTCCGCATGCTAGGATCAAAACCTAGTGCCTTACCGCTTGGCGACAGCCCAATAAAACTATTTCAAATACATGGTGAGAAAAGTGTAGCTCTGTTTTTCAAAAAAATGCCATTTACAATAAGCTTTCAAGAAAACAGTGGTCTAAGCCCTAATCTTTCATGTAGTGGCGAATGCTGCATCCCTTTTGCAATAAAGGCTTTCATGCCGAAAGGTTTTATTGCATCGAGTGCTTGGTTTGCATCCTGCCTGTTATTAAACGTGCTGAATACGCAAGCCCCTGTCCCAGTCATTCTTGGTGTACTACCAATTTCTGCCAAAGCTTCAAAAGCTTGGTTGACTTTGGGGTGGAGTTTTCGCACCACTTTCTCACAGTTGTTTACCGTACCCCCTGCAAGAAAGGCCCGAATTCTGATCGTGTTGGTGTCTCTTGTCAATTGTTTATGCCGAAAAACTTTCGCAGTATCCACATGACAGTCGGGGGTGACCACAAGATACCATTCTTCGGGCAAGGTAATTGCTGACAGCTGCTCCCCAATTCCTTCTGCCCAAACGCTGCTCCCACCTATAAATACCGGGACATCGGCCCCGAGCTTTAGTCCTAGTGGCATCAACTCTTCGATGGTGAAACCAGTCTTCCAGAGTTTGTTTAAAGCAAGCAGAGTGGTTGCCGCATCTGAAGACCCACCACCGAGCCCACCACCCATGGGGATGCGTTTTCTCAGTTTGATATCTATTCCATTATTGCAGCCGCTTTCTTCCTGCAGTAGTTTTGCTGCACGCCAAATGAGGTTGTCGGATTTTTTAATGCGGGAAGTATCGCCAGTAAGGCAGATTTCGTTTGAATCGCTGGGGCTGAAAGTGAGCTCATCGCAAAAATTTATGAGTTGAAAGACCGTTTGCAGCTCATGGTAACCGTCATCTCGTTGGCCGGTGATATGCAAAAAGAGGTTTAACTTGGCGGGAGCGGGCAGAGTAATAGGGCGCGTCATGTTTTCCAGCTTTTTATGATAATGACAATCTTGGTACCGCGATGCTTGAGTACGACTTTATGAGGTAGGGCGATGTTACCGGTCTTGCGGTAGTTGTGGTAGTTAATTTCCCAGCCACTGTCTGTAAATAGCTTCATGCGGCCATTATCGTCCAAGGTGTATTTTTCAAGATCGTGACGAGGTTTCCCTGGGTTGCCAATGACCCAGTTTTTTGCTTTAGATAAGGGGAAAACCCAGCCTAGCTGTTCATCAAGCAGTTGCTGCGGATTGTTCGAGGTGATCTTTCCTGTAGTGGCGCTATGTAGCGTAATAAACTTCGATGTTCCTTCGGCGGTGAGTGAGCCTTGCCCGAATGGGCCGCTTAAATGGATCTTGAAGTGTTCTGCGTCTTGTTGCCACTGAATGCTGGCACTGTTAGCGCGGTACGTCGTGCGGCTACCGATACGACCTGTAAGGCCCCATTGTTCAAGGTTCTCCAGCTGCTTTATATGCGCTGACCACATTGCAGCCAATGAGCCTGGGCTATCACTAGGCCGCGTGGATGATTGAAACTGTGCACATGCCGACAGGGTGAGGCAGGCTGCAAGTATGATGACCTTTCGCATGTTAGGGCAAAAAGCGCTTTATGACCACTTTGAGAATTTCGCTCTCAGGGTTCTTTTTTAGAGATTCCTGCCACACGCTCTTGGCTTCTTCTTTCTGGCCTGAGGCCCACAATACCTCACCAAAATGGGCGGCAATTTCTTGGTCGGGCATTTTTTTGTAAGCAGCGCGAAGATGTGCGACAGCCTTTTCTAGGTCATTTAATCTGTAGAGCACCCAGCCCATGCTATCAATGATGGCTGGGTCATCGGGGGCGAGAGCGTAAGCGCGGGTGATATACGTAAGCGCTTCATCAAGCCTTTCTCCTCGGTTAGCAAGGCTATAACCCAAGGCGTTTAAGGCGGAGGCATTTTGAGGGTTGCTATCGATAATACGCAGAAGATCTTTTTCCATAATATCCAGTTTATTCATTTTTTCTGCAATCATGGCTTTGCTATAAAGTAGCTGGGGGTGATCTTTATGTACTAGAAGGGCTTGTTCGAGCAATTGGTATGACTCTTCATACCTCTCTCTCTGGGCGAGCAGTTCACTCTGCGCGAGAAAAAATATGCTACTGAACTGGGGGAATTTTTCTCGATCAGACGCCATAGCCTCAGCGGCTTCTGCTGATTTATTTTGTTGGTCAAGAATGTTTGCAATTTGGATTCGAGCATTGACAAAAGTTTTGCTTGGTTTGACCTTGCGAAGATGTTCCAGAGCGGGCTCTAGGCGTCCTGCTTTCTCGTCAATAACCGCCAAATAAAAATGGGCGTTATCAGTGTTTTGGGCGATATTAATGAGGCGCTCAAAGTAGGGGCGTGCTTGTTCGGTGAGATCATTTTCCAAATAAATCATGCCGAGGGTGAAGAGAAGCTTGCTATCACTGGGGCTGAGTGCCTGGGCTGCTGATAGTTGCTTTTCCGCTTTGTTTAGTTCTTTGTCGTGTATTAGTTCTTGTGCATAAAATAGTCTCAGTCTGATATTTTGTTTATGCTTTTTGACTGCCTTCGCTAACAGGGTCTTTGCGCTCTTTCTCTTGCCCATTTTGGTGAGTAATCGGGCCTGAGCGATATAAGCGGGCGTATAGTCTGCCTGGATTTTATGAATACATTTAAAGATTTTTAATGCATCAGAGTCTCGCTTGTTGATTTCAAGCAATAAGCCATGGGCGAGCATGAGCTTGGCATTTTTAGCATGTTTTTGTGATAGCTTGGAAACACTGATAATCAAGGTTCCCAATGCCTGAGGGTCTAACCTTGATGCGCTTTGAATCAGTCCGTCGAGGTTAATATCTGCTGAAAGTTTGAGAAGCGTATCAATCTGCTCAAGGGCTTCATCGTAGCGCCCGAAGATGATGAGCTGCTGGGCGGCTACCTGCTTGGCCTCTATTGCATTGGGCTCGACCTCTACCCATAATAACGCAGTATCTAAAGTCGGTTTTGGGGCGCGCATGTAGCGAGCAATACGATTGGCTCTCGCGACAACTTTGGGGTCACGGGTCACCTCTGCCTGCTTGATGTATTGGTTTAGCGCAACATCTAAACGCCCTCGATGTCCGGCGATTTCTCCTACAAGCAACGAGTACAGTGTTTCTGGGGAAAAAGAAGATTCTCCAAAACCATCCTCATCTCCATCGCGCTTGTCTTCGGGGTGGGACCGGATGTTTTTCGTGGAAGAGTTTTCCGGCTCAATAGCTTTTTCAGGCTGGTGTATTTTTGATCCGCTGGATGCGTCATCAGAGGATGCCGTTCCATACATACTTCCACATCCAGGTAGTAGTGGAAGGGCGGCGCAGACTATGATGGAGGCTAAAAATCGAGGAATATTTATTTGCATAGGAGGTGTAAGCTTAATTTTACCGTTGTAGGCTCGGTGTGTGAGTGACCCAGTTTAGATAATAGGGGCGTGCGATAAAGTCAATGTTGCTCTACTATCAAAAACAATCATACCTACATTTAGCCCATGCCCAAACTTGAATAGTTAAAGGGTTCGCGGGTATAGGTACAAATATTTAAGGCGTTTCTACGCCGATGAGTGTAGCAGTTTGCATCGTTTATTTGCTTTTCTGTTACTATTTTTGATGAATTAGAGCTGTTTTTCCAGGCTTTATTCCCTGCTCGATTGAGTTTGGGCTGGAATTGGCGCAAAATTCGCTTCCTATTGTGCTGAATAATTAGTTATATGGCTCTGTTAACACTGGGTATTAATCATCGAACAGCCTCCATTGATTTGCGGGAAAAGGTTTCTTTTTCCACAGAATCAATGGCTTCGGCTTTGAAGTCGGCACTGGAAAAAACCGGTCTGTCTGAATTAGCGATTCTCTCTACCTGTAATCGAACAGAGCTTTACTGTGTCCATCAACAAGTGGATAGTTGCGATGAGTTGATTAACTGGCTGGCGGAATATCATCAGCTACCAGTTACTGACTTAAGCGAAAGCGTCTATTTTTTTTCGGGGAATAATGCAGTTCGCCATGTGTTGCGGGTTGCCAGTGGTCTTGACTCTATGGTGCTGGGTGAGCCACAGGTATTGGGGCAGATGAAATCAGCATTTAGCCTTGCAACAAACCATGGTGCCACTGGCTCACAACTTAATCGTTTGTTTCAACATGCTTTTTCTGTTGCGAAACAAGTGCGTACCGATACAGATATAGGCAACAACCCGGTTTCTGTTGCGTTGCCGCCACAAATCTGGCCAAG
>JAESUE010000097.1 GCA_016763235.1 Pseudomonadales bacterium | reverse complement strand
GCCGATTTTCACATCATCGTCCCTATCCACCATGGCATACATAGTATCGTAAGCAACCGTCCACAGCAGCGTTGCGAAATAAATCAGCCACACTTCCGATGGCAGGCTATTTGTCTGAGCCGCAAAAGACATAGGAACCGACCATGCAAAAGCCGCCCCCAGAGCCACTTGTGGAAAATGCGTATAGCGCTTCATAAAGGGATAGGTTCCCGCCAAAAAAGCAGCACCAAATGACAAAAAAATCGTAAAGAGATTAGTAAAAAGAACCATAAAAAAAGCCAAAGCCATTAGGATGGCAAATAAAGCCAAGGCCTCCCCATCATCGATACGCCCAGTAACAAGCGGTCGATTTTTGGTTCGTTCTACCTCCCCATCAATATTACGATCAGCGTAATCATTAATCACACAGCCCGCGCTACGCATCAAAATCACCCCTGAGCAAAATATAAAGGCAACCGACCAATCTGGGTTTCCTTCACCAGCGACCCATAGCGCCCATAAGGTCGGCCAAAGTAAAAGCAGAATGCCAATGGGTCGATCAAGACGCATCAACTGAATAAAATCTGGAATACGCTCGTACCAAGGCGAAATTGGTTTACCGATTTCTCTCATAGTTAATTTCTTTCTTCGAATAAAATAAAAGTTTTAGTTGGCGCGAAATATACTAGCTTTATTTATTTTTGTCAGAAAAAATAGGCATGGTAAGTCCCGACTCACAAAACCTATCGTAACAGGAAGCGACCATGCCCCGTAAAACACTCGACAGCACCAAAATTCATAACGCCATTCAGGACACGGTTGCCGACAACCAACTGGAGATCATGAACGAAGTCATCCAGGCGGTGGAAAGCCAAGACATCGTCGTTATTGGCATGTCTGGCAACCCCCATGTAGGCAAAGCCCGCAAAGCGTTGACAGCCGCAAACCTGCCCTTCACTTACCTGCAATACGGTGGCTACATAAGCCAATGGCGAAAACGAAACGCCGTTAAAATGTGGAGCGGCTGGCCCACATTCCCTATGGTGTTTGTGAAAGGCACTCTTATCGGTGGTGGCGAAGAAACTCAGGCGCTAATAAACAGCGGCGAATTACAAACAACGCTTAATCAACCGAAAGCAGCGGCCAGCTAAGAAAATCAGCAATTATTCAGCGAACTCTGTAGCTATTCAGATGGCGTTCAAATTTGAGCAGAACAAGGCGAAAAATGGAAGTTTATACGTATAAATGATCATTTTTTAACACCGTTATGCACAAATTTGAGTGTGAGCTGAATAGTTACCCATTTCAATTAGTGGTTGAGCCAGCCCCGCAACCGAACTCGACATCTCCCTACAGGTTTTTCCTTATTCCCATACCCCATTAATTTCCTGGAAAATTTTACAAAATCCATATATCCACGATCCTGTTTTCTGGGGTACTCTACAAACTTGTGAATCAATAGTGAGCTAAGAACATGAAAACAAATCGACTTTCCCTGGCGCTGGCAATGGCATGCGCATTTTTCGTGACATCGATTCACGCCGCCGATCATCCTCAGGGATTCTATGTTGCCCCCAGTTTTACTTATATCAACTATAACAATGTCTATGATCTGGGAGACGGTGCTGGAGGCACCATTGCGCTCGGCTATAAATACCATTCACCCTGGGCAGCAGAAGTCGCCCTCCTAATGGCCGAATCTCAATTTAAAAATGATATCACCTCTTTTGATGGAGAACATTACCAGCTACGCTTGGACGGCCTCTACCATTTTTCTGAAGGAGAAGATTTTCACCCCTACCTTGTTGCTGGTTTAGGACACGGGATGTGGGAGTTTGATAATGACGAAGAAAATACGCAAACCCAACTCAATGGTGGTTTTGGCTTCATGGGCATGATTTCCGACCGACTGGCGCTGCGATCTGATTTTCGTATTATCTATGATTTGGACGAAGGTGAAATCAACAACCTTTTTGATTTCGGAATCAACTATTTTTTCAGCACCAACAAAAAATCAAAACCCGCGCCGGTCACTATTTCTGATGCAGATGGCGACAGTGTTGCAGACAACAAAGACCAGTGCCCTTCTACCCCGGCAAACGCCCCCGTATCAAACAACGGTTGCCCCAAAGACAGTGACAACGACGGCATCGCTGACTACCTCGACAAGTGCTCTAACACCATTGCGGGAACGTCTGTTTCATCAAATGGTTGCCCAAAAGATAGCGATGATGATGGCATTAGTGATTCCAAAGATGCTTGCGCCGCAACGCCGGCAGGGGCCAAAGTTGATGACAAGGGCTGTCGCATCAAATTAAAACAAGCAATAAAAATTTCCATGCAACTTAACTTTAAATCTGGCTCCACAAGCGTGCTTCCAGAACATTATTCTGAAATTGCCAAAGCGGGGGAGTTTATGGAGCAATACCCTGACAGCGCCGTGCTTATCGAAGGCCATAGTGATAGCCAAGGTGCCGCAGCATTTAACAAACGCTTATCCCACAAACGCGCCAGTAGTGTGCGAGAATACCTCATTGAAATGTACGGTGTTGACGCAAGCAAAATCAAAGCGAAGGGCTTTGGAGAAAGTAGCCCCGTTGCTGATAACAGCACGGCAGAAGGCCGATCCAAAAACCGCCGCGTTGTTGCCGTCATCAAGGCGACTGTTCTCAGATAAGGCCTCGTCGTGAACTGAGAGCAGATCACCCCTCAGTTCACGACGGCTCAATACACGCTTATCAGCCCATCTGGCCTTTATAGGCCCATAACGATAGATCAACAGGGCCGCCCTAAAAAGCAAAACCATCCCAGCTTGTTTGTTTCTACTCCTGCCTCTATTATTCCTTAGCCTTACTGGCTGAATTTATTTATCAAGGAAACCTTCGCATGGTAACGCCACTAAAATATCTCGCTGCTCTTGCCCTTTGCACCGTCACTACATCTACCGCTGTCGCCCATAGTTCCAGCGAAAAAATCCCTATATCGTACATCGGCAGGGTATTTACCATGTTGCTGGCGGGCATATGTATGCACTGAAATCCATCCTCATGCTTGGACATCCTGCAAAAGCGGACGTGAACTACCACGCGAAGGCCATGTTAGAGGCCTTCAAACACCACGGCGACGCATTTCCCGAAGGTTCAGATACGGGAAAAACCCACGCCAAGAAAAAAATATGGACCGATAAGGAAGGTTTTAAAGATAAAGGGCAAGCTGCCGGAAAAGCCATTATGGCGCTGATCAAGGTTAGCGAAAGCGGCGACAACAAACTCATTAAAAGCAAATTTGCGGGCGTAGGGAAATCCTGCAAAAGCTGCCACGATGATTATCGTAAAAAAGGCAGATAAGAAAGCGCGCGCACTCAAGCTCAGCGAATTTTATTTTCGCTGAGGTCACGCAATTTATCTAAAAAATTAGCAAGTACTCAAAGAGCTGAGTACTTACGTTACAACAAATTAAATAATGATAGGCGCAATGCTTAACTCTGTTTTTATGCTGTTTGCAATAAAGCAGCCTTGATGCGCTTTTTCGAATAAACTCACAAGCGCCTTCTGATCTGGCCCACTTTTTTCTGCAAACACAACTTCAGGACGAATGGTAATATTTGACACCCAAAAATGTCCCTTCTCATTTTTTTCTAACACCCCGCTGGCATTATCCTGATAACTATCCACCACATAACCTTTCAACGAAGCCAAGGCTAAAAGCGTCAGCATAAAACAAGAAGACAGCGCACCCACCAAGGCCTGATCGGGATTAAGCAAACGATCATCACCGAAGTATTTTGTTGTTGAGCAAGCCAGAACTCGAATCCCCCCTTCGTAATCAATGGTATGTGTACGATCAAAGTTTTTATAGTCGAACTCTTGCCCATTACGCTGCCAAGTTAATGCGACATTTTTCATACGAGACCCCAAGAATAATTATTAAAGAACAGAGTATTCCTCCCCCTCTTGGATAACAATGATTAAAAACAAACTAGGCAGCCTCTATACCCGTAGCGATATAGATAATAATTATTGTGCATCTGCGCGAGGATGAGCTGCGCTTAGACAGGCTCTATTTAAATGTGTAATTAACGCCGAATGTATAGCGACCATAAGAAACTAGCCCGGGTGATTCTTCATTACTGTTACTTATGCCATAACGTGAATCGCTATCATAAAATTCACCAGAAACGATAAATGTCCAGCTTTTATAATCCGCTTCAACACGCAGGCCGGTCGTGAATGCGCCATAGGTGGAAAGTCGAAAATCATCCGCAAAATACGCGTCGTTAAGCCGCGCATTATTCGAAAAGAAATCCGCTTCTTGTTGCGTGTAATATCGAGCATAAGGAATTATTTTTAGATATTCTTTAACGTTTTGATACCAAGCGAGGGAAAGAGTGTGGGAATTTATTCCCCAGTCATCATTATAAAACCGGTAGTCAGCCTGCAGTGCGGCATCGGCTGAGGAAATATATTGCCTATAACCCAGTGACCACGCCCATTGCTGTCTATCACCGGGCCTCTGGTCGCGATATTTATAGGGGTCGGTTAAATAACCGCTCAATCTGGTATAACTTAGGCCAGCCTGTAAAATTGCATTTTTATTGATGACCTGGCCAACCCCAACAAATAGTGATGTACTGTTTTTACTTTCTTTAATGATTTCTACGGGAATAAGACCTTGAGTCGGCTCAATCGTATCGTCTGAAAAACTAAGCCCTGCGCTCAACGTTGTGTGTTTTTCGTTGATGTTGTAGGAACCATCCAAAGAAAAAGCATTTGATACATAATCATTTTCATTTGATCGGCTAAGGGAAATACCCGCATTACCTTCGCTGGCGTAAAAACGAAAATTTGCAGCAATATCTTCTCGATCTTCTTTAATGCTTGCACCACTCATGACTAATTTTGTCTTGCCATCTGCTGAGCCTGTAAACCATGGCGATGCACCACTGAGGGCTTCGGTTTGTAGATCAACGGCCAATGAATATTTATCACCCACGGGCAGAAGTAAACGAAATTGATTTATTTCAATATTATATCGGTCGACCGAACTGGACAAACCGCTGCTATTCGGGCCAAACGTTTTAGCGGCATCTGTTGCCTCTTCCTGATAATTTGAATATCGGTAAGCGAGTTCAATATTCTCTGGCGGCGCATCAGCCAAAGCATTATTAGACAAGGCCGGCAGCAGCATCGCGGCAGAACTTAAGGCGAGCAGTGCGGCACTTTTTTTCCCTTTGCTTGCGTCTATTTTATATTTACTCATTAGTTACAGCCACAACCACCGCCAGCGGCTTGCCCGCCACCGCTAGAGCCTTCTTTCGCAAAATAGATATGTGACTGGAGTTTTGATTCCATGGGATCAAGCTGCCAAGCCATTTCTTTTTTTGCCAGCACACCACGCTCCCAAGGTTTCACACTTGTACAGGCGCTTAAGGCAAGAAGAAGACACCCGATGAGTAAATACACTTTGTTTTTCACGTTATTTTTACAACCTTTATAGAGGTTTCAGGTCACTTTAATTTTCAGGACTTCCGCCGCCGATCCAATCAAGCATTATTGCAATGTCTGCTGCGCTTAAAGAACCTGGTGGCTTAGGCATACTGCCTGATTCAATGTTGACTGCTGCATCGCTGGCATACAGCATGAATTCCGCATACGTTGTCATGGGGCTACTGGCCTTACGACCACCTGGCGCATGACAATCCACACAGTTGGCATCGATAATCGCCTTTGTATCGCCACTATAGGAATAAGGCGTGCTTGCGGCGATGAAGATCTGCACGGTGTCACTGGAGGTTTGTCCACCGATATCATTGACAGTTAGCTGGAAAGTGAGCACTTCATCGCTCCGAATTACTGGGCTCGTAAACGTTGGGTTAACGAGCGTCGCGTCTGATAGCGTTGCCGTTGTCCCCGATGCTTGCACCCAGCGATAAGAAACAACAGCAATATCGTCGCTAGAGCCGCTGCCATCCAAACTAACAAAATCCCCTTCGCTCACGGCCTGATCTGTACCGGCATACGCGATAGGCGGGTCATCATTGCTCACCGTCACTTGCACTGAGTCGGTGGCGGATTGCCCACTGGTATCGGTAACGCTTAGCTGAAATATCAGCTGTTCATCATTGAGTACCTCAGGTGCCGTATACGTCGGGGCCACGGTGTACCGCCAGTGAGGATGGCGGCGCTACCCGCGAGTTGCACCCATGCGTAACTGGCTATGCCCAGGTCATCACTTGAAGAACTGCCATCCAGAGAACCTGAATCCCCTTCATTGACGAGCTGATTATTACCCGCAACGGCGATAGGCGCTTGATCGTTATTAATGGTGATCTGTACGGTATCGGTATTGGTTTGGCTATTATCATCGGTCACTGTCAGTTTAAGCACGAGCAGCTCGGTGCTGGCCACCGAGGGCGCGACAAAGCTGGGGGCCACAGCACTCGAAGAACTCAAGCTGACTGTTGGCCCCGACACCCACGCCCACGCATGAGCACTAATGCTTGAATTATCTGTGGAAGCAGCGCCATTCAAGGTGACTGAATCACGCTCAAAAACAATTTGATCGGGGCCTGCATTAGCAACCGGCGCAGGGTCAGTAGACACACCATTGACCGTTACTTGCTGCGAAGCACTGGCAGACTGCCCGAGGGTATCTGTCACTGTGAGCTGAAAGGCCAGCAGCTCTGAACTCGTATCGAGGATATCCGGTGCCGTGAAACTCGTGCTCACACTATTGTTACTCGAGAGGGTCACGCCACTGCCGCCAGTCTGAACCCAGGCATACGTTTGAATACCCACATCATCTGAGGCAGTCCCCACTAACATGACGTTAGTGCCCTCAGTAACACTCTGGTTAGCACCCGCATTAACGAGCGGCGCAGCATCGTCATTCACTGTCACCTGCACGGTATCAAGCGAAGACTGGCCAACACCATCCGTCACTGTTAGCTGGAATTGTAAAACTGTATCACCGGTCACACTAGGCGCGGGAAAAGTAGGTTGGCTAATAGTGGCATTACTTACACTTACCGTTGGCCCAGATAACTGTTCCCAGCCGTAAGCCTGAATACCTAAGTCATCAGTAGATTGACTACCATCTAGAGCCGCCGTAGCACCCTCATCCACAGTAAAATTACTGCCCGCATTCGCAACCGGAGCAAGATCAAGGGTGTTCACAATAATCTGCACAGTATCGCTAGAAACCTGGCCAGACACATCGCTGACCGTCAACTCGAATTGAAGAATTTCTGTAGCAGAAACAGAAGGCGCATTAAACTGGGGCTGAATACCTGCCGCATCACTGAGCACCACCGGAACACCCAGCACTTGAACCCATGCATAGCGGCTAATACCGAAGTCATCCGCCGAAGCGCTGGCATCCAGCACGACTACTGCGCTTTCGTTAACGTGCTGATCAACGCCAGCATGGGCCATTGGGGGCGAATCACCGATACCAGAAGGCGCGCCATTTAACAACCAGCCGAGCAAGAGATCAAACTCACCGGAGTTAAGCGCTGGCGAATCCAGCAAAGGCATTGTGCCGGCTTGTAGTGAAAAAATAAGGTTCTTCGTAAATCTGTGTGAAATAGACAAGAAATATGGCATTTTATAGAAAAATTAAAAGCGGTAAGTTGTTCTATGGAAATTGAAGATCATTATGCCCTGTTATTAGGCGTTGAATCACCATGGTT
>JAESUE010000096.1 GCA_016763235.1 Pseudomonadales bacterium | reverse complement strand
CAACAGCCTGCGCCCTTGCCTCAGCCACCGTTTTGTTTTCAGATCATTTTCCAGAGAAAATCAGCGTTACCCTGCCAAAAGAAAAAGTGGTAGAGCTTGCTGTAAGCGTCAATAAAATAAACGCAAATTCGGCCATTGCTTACACCATTAAAGATGCCGGTGATGACCCTGATGTAACCCATGGCGCGAAAGTGTTTACTGAGCTGCAATTAAACGTCACCAAGGGAGTTGTTTTTTTTGCAGGAAAAGGTGTCGGTACGGTAACAAGAGAAGGCTTGTTGTTAGCGGTGGGAGAGCCTGCAATTAACCCCGTACCAAGAGCGATGATGGTTGAAAACCTCCAAAGACTTGCCGATAAATACCACTACGAAGGTGGTTTTTCGGTAACGATTGGCGTGGAAAATGGCGAAGCGATAGCGCAGAAAACCATGAATCCACGTTTGGGGATTTTAGGCGGTTTATCCATATTGGGCACCACTGGCATTGTGCGGCCTTATTCTTGCGCTGCCTGGATAGCGTCAATTTATCAAGGTATTGATGTTGCCAAGGCCAACGGGGTTAAGCATCTCGCGGCAAGCACGGGTAATAGCAGTGAACACGCAGTGAAAGAACGCTATCAATTAAGTGATATGGCCCTCATTGAGATGGGTGATTTTGTTGGCGCGGTATTTAAACAGCTTAAAAAAAACCCTATTGATAAACTCACTATCTGCGGCGGTTTCGGAAAAATAACCAAACTTGCAGCAGGGCATAAAGATTTAAACAGTCGGGTTTCAAGCATCGACTTTACGCATATGGCAGAAGTGGCTGAATCATTAGGGGCAAATACGTCTTTACAAGAAAAAATTCTTACGGCGAATACCAGCATCGAAGTGCTCAATCAATGCAATGACGCGAATATAGATCTGGCAACCGCTATGTGTGAACGTGCGCTGGCAACGGCTCGGGCTTCTTTACCTGAATCTATTTTGTTAGAAGTTTTGGCCATTAACCGAAAAGGCCAGTTTGTTGGCTCGGCTTCAGAATTCAACAATGGTGATGTGTGATGTACCTGTTGATTTTGGGAGGTACAGCCGATGGTAGGCAGCTTGCAGAAACACTGCACCGGCAGGGTTTACCCATTATTTATAGTGTCGCAGGTTTGGTCAGAGTCCCAACAGTTAAATGCGGAATTGTGAGTGGTGGTTTTAGCCAATTTGGTGGTCTGCTCGAATATGTTAAACAGCAAAATATTACCGCAATATTGGATGCCACTCACCCCTATGCCGAGAAAATGAGTGCAGCAGCAGTCGCTGCAGCAAAAGTGCATTGCATCCCATGTTGGCGTTTTTACCGAGAAGCCTGGAAAAAAAGCCCCGGTGATCGTTGGCATTTGTTCTCTGAATGGGAAGGTTTAATAGCTGCCGTGCAAAACAAAAAACGATTATTTGTTACGGTGGGGCAAGTAAACGCTACGCAACTTGAAGAGCTTTCTTATCAGAGGGAGCTGGTGGTTTTAAGAACCGCTGTTGAGCCCAAAATAGCGTTGGCCAGCAATGTCGAATGGATAAAAGCCATTGGCCCGTTTACTGAGCGTGAAGAGCTGGCTCTTATGCAGAAATATAATATTGATGCCTTGCTGAGTAAAAACAGTGGCGGTGATTCGACCGTTGCAGAACTCGATGCGGCCAGAAAGCTAAATTGTTCTGTTTATATGTTAGAGCGCCCTGTATTGGAACCTGCTGAGATTGTTTTTAGTGACAAAAAAATCTGCGAGCAGTTTGTGTTGAAGCACTTTTGCCATACGAAAATGTGAATAAAAAACAATATGCCCTTTGAATACGAAATAAATCCTCAGCGTATTGAGGAGAACAGCTTTAAACAGATAAGAGCATTAACCGCTTTATCTGCATTTAATCGCGAGCAACAACAAGTTGTGATGCGCATTGTACATAGCTTGGGTTTGCCTCACTTGGCACCGCAAGTGCGCTTTAGCACGCAGGCTTGTGAGGCAGGAATGGCTGCGCTGAAAAATAAATGCGCAATTCTGTGTGATGTTGAAATGGTCAAACAGGGCATTACCAAACGAATGATAGAAAAAGAACCACTCTGTTATCTGAATCATCAAGAAACACAAAAGCGGGCCACACAACAGGCTGAAACTCGCTCAATGGCTGCACTCAGCTTATGGCAAGAGCAACTCGCAAATTCGGTGGTAGTGATTGGTAATGCTCCTACGGCCTTATTTCGTTTATTAGAAATGTTAGAGCAAGGCGCTGAAAAACCAGCCTTGATTATTGCAATGCCCGTGGGTTTTGTTGGTGCGGCGGAGTCAAAACAAGCCTTATGGGATAATCATCAAACACTGGGGGTAGAATGTATTACCTTGTTGGGCCGAGAAGGCGGTAGCGCTGTTTCATCGGCAAGCTGTAATGCGTTATTACGTTGCAACGTGGGTGAATATTACTGATGCCTCATATTGCACTGCATATTATTGGCCTGGGTATTTCAGAAAAAGCAGCGCTTTCTGCGGAAGCGGCAACTGCATTGCAATCATCAGATAGAGTGATCGGGTGGGCGCGTCACCAGAAAATAATAGAACCTCTGCTCACATGCAATAACTTTACGGAAGTGAAAAAGCTCTCTGAGCTACAAGCATTGATCAATGATGCGAGTGAGAACAAGCAAAGTTTGTCGGTGCTCGCTTCGGGTGACCCGCTGCACTACGGCATTGGTTTGTGGTTTACTAAAAAGTTCCCAAAAGAACAACTGCACTTTTACCCTGCCGTTTCAAGTATTCAGGGTGCGTGTCATAAGCAAGGTTTGGCATTGCAGAATGTGACTGTGGTAAGCCTTCACGGAAGGCCATTACAAAAGATACGCACGCAACTTAAAAAAAACCGCACACTGCTTATTTTAACGGATAAAAACAGCCAGCCTCAGGCTTTAGCAGAAGAGTGTATCGCCGCAGGTTTTTCAGATTCCATTATCACCGTACATGAAATGCTCGGTTATCAACAGGAAGTTTCAACATCATACAGTGTAAGAGAATTAAGCCGGCTCAATAAAGAATTCGACCCCTTGCACGTAACGGTGATGCAATTAAAAGGGGAAGGTGGCGTATTACCAGAGTTCCCTGGTATTCCCGATCATTACTACGAAACCGGTGCAGCCCCCGGTAAAGGCATGATCAGTAAGCGAGAAGTGCGCTTGGTGATTCTTTCACTCATGCAGCCAGCGAATGGCGATGTGATTTGGGATGTTGGCGCAGGGTGCGGTGGTGTATCCGTCGAGCTGAGTTATTGGAATAAAAAGGTTAACGTGTATGCCATCGAACAGCACGCCGAGCGCTTGGTTTACCTGCATAAAAACCGAGAAAAGTTTGGTGTATTGCAGAACTTACATATTGTAGAAGGCAAAGCGCCGCACGTTTTCAAGGATCTACCGATGCCGAATAAAGTGTTTATTGGTGGTAGTGATGGCGAATTAAAAAGTTTGATAAAAAAGGCGTGGGAACTATTGCCCCAAGGTGGTTGCTTGCTTGCCAGTGGTGTTTTGGATTCCACCAAGCAACAGTTACGCGGCATTGCAGAGCAGCTATCTCTCGCGCAAACCGCTTATGTTGAAACTGTAGAGCTGAGTGTAAAGCGCGGTTTCGTGGTCAATCAGAAAATGGATTATGAAGTAAAACGCCCCATCGAATTATTTAAATTTACTAAAGGACAACAGCGCTAATGGCCGTTCAGTTTATCGGTGTGGGAGTCGGGCCGGGAGACCCAGAATTAATTACACTAAAAGCCGCACGTTTGATTGAAGAAGCAGATGTTATTTGTTTCATCACCAACGAGAACGATCAATCACAAGCAAAAAATATTGCTCGTTATGTTTTAGGGACTTGTGAAAGAAAAGCTGAAATCCCCATTGTTATGCCTATGTGCGAAAACAGAAGCATTGCGAATCGCCTTTATGATAAGGCTGCAGAAGAAATCCAGCAGGTGATCGAAGCAGGTAAAACAGTTGTTTTTCTTTGTGAAGGTGACCCTCTTTTTTTTGGTTCTTTTGCTTATTTATTAGAGCGCTTGAAAAATGTCGTAAGCTGTCAGGTGGTGCCGGGTATCTCTTCTGTTCATGCTTCCTCAGCGGCATTATTACAACCCCTAACCATGTTGAAAGAATCATTTTGTGTGGTCAGTGGCAGGCATGATGAAAGTGTTCTCATTGCTGCGCTTAATAGCCACGATAGTGTGGTTATTATGAAAGCGGGGCGCTCTCGCCAGCGTATTCTTAGCGCCTTAAAAGCAGCCAATAGAACGCAAGACGCGCAGTATCTCGAATACATCGGTCGTGAGGGTGAGGTTATTGAAAATAATATCTCACTGCTTAAAGAAGAGGGAGGCCCTTATTTTTCTTTATTTGTTGTCACTCGAAAAGAACGCGATTTTTGCTAATTAAAATACGAGCCTCCGATGCATAGAAAAATACGCATAATCACACTAACAGATGCAGGTTTGTTATTAGCTGAAAAACTGAAATTGCAGTGGGCGGATGCGGAAATTTGGCACAGCCCAAAACCCTTTGCAGAAAAAGTGCAGCAAGCCTTTAAACAAGGTGATGCATTAATTATGGTGTGTGCCACCGGCATAGTGGTAAGAACCCTTGCACCAGTATTAAACAATAAACTGGAAGACCCTCCTGTATTAGTGTTGGATGAAAAAGGACAGTTTGTTATTCCTTTATTATCAGGCCATGAAGGTGGCGCAAATCAATGGGCGTATACGCTCGCTGATAAACTTGGCGCACAACTTGTCATGACAACCGCAGAAAGTTATTTGCAACCAGTGTATAGCGTTGGTATGGGGTGCGAAAGAGGCTGTCCAAAGGAGCATTTGGAAGAACTTCTAGAGGACGCGCTAAAACAAGCCAATCTCCCGCTGAATGAAGTCCTAAATATCAACAGCATAAATATTAAAGCAGATGAACTTGGGCTTGTCGCGTTGGCAAAAAATTTAAACAAACCGTATCAAACGTTCTCAAAAGAAGCACTGTTAAGCGTAGAACATTTATTAAGTACTAAATCTGACTATGTGTATAACACCGTTGGTGTCTATGGTGTTGCAGAGTCAGCAGCTTTATTTGCAGCACAAAGCGCCACAAATTCAAACAGTGAATTGATACTGAACAAAATTAAAACCACTAAGGCGACTTGTGCCATTGCACGTAGTTATGTCAACGCGAAAAAATAACTAGCCCCATCTCTAATGAAGTAAAAAAGTGTATGAATAAATTATATGTAGTGGGCACAGGCCCTGGTGATAAAGACCTCGTAGCACCCAAAGCCTTAGCGTCAATAAAGGCCAGTAGTGATTTAGTCGCCTATGGGCTTTATCTTGATTTATTGGGAGATGTTTGTGATGGAAAAATACACCACGATCTGCCTCTTGGTGAAGAAATTGATCGTGCGCGTTTAGCCCTAGATTTAGCCGCGTCCGGTAAAACAACCGCATTAATTTCCAGTGGTGATATTGGTATTTATGCCATGGCAACACTGGTATTTGAACTGTTAGACCAACAACTTCAAGGGAAAGTAAAGCCAGCGGAAGAACCACGGCGAGAAAATCACCCAGTGGTGGACAGTAAAAAATGGCTGGATGTAGATATCGAAGTTGTACCGGGTATATCAGCCATGCAAGCAGGTGCAAGCCGCGTTGGCGCAATGTTGGGCCATGATTTTTGTACTATATCGTTATCAGATTTATTGACACCTTGGCAAACTATCGAGAAACGTTTACATGCCTGTGGGCAAGGAGATTTTGTTGTCTCCTTTACAACCCGCGCTCTAAAAAACGGGATTGGCAAATTAATACAGCGCGAGATATTTTATTGGAATACCGCCCCAAAGAGACGCCCGTATTAATAGGCCGACAAATCACTAGAGAAGATGAGAGTATCACCATTACCACACTAGAAAAATTGCACTCTGATGACGTAGATATGTTTACGCTGGTATCCGTTGGTAATAGCGAATCACGCCATATTATAAATGGCAATAAAGAGTGGGTTTACACCCCACGAGGTTACTCAAAAAAATTATGACAGTTTAT
>JAESUE010000095.1 GCA_016763235.1 Pseudomonadales bacterium | reverse complement strand
TTTTATTTCTACTTGACCCAGAATCTGGGGATGAAATACAAGGTATTTATGGCGACGAGAGTAATTTGCTATTGTTCGGGCTAAAATAGGTGGCACCGTGTAAAGCAGATGCTTTGGTGGTTTGCGCGGGTAATTTTTGATAGGCGGAATTTATTTGAGCTGGAGCGTATAGTTTTAAGGGGTTTTCATTAT
Source organism: Pseudomonadales bacterium (assembly GCA_016763235.1). GTDB lineage: Bacteria > Pseudomonadota > Gammaproteobacteria > Pseudomonadales > UBA3067 > UBA3067. Next base: position 13,726 of record JAESUE010000095.1, on the reverse strand, counting down.
TGCGCCATTGGTAAAGGCAAGTCGGTGCATCAAGCCGATTAAGTTTGACGTAGGTTTTTACAACAGAGCACTGGAAAGTGCTCTGTTTCTTGGGTAGAGTCTATACCTTTCGTGATATAGATTCTGGCTTCGTTTTACATGGGAATGGCTATGCGTTGTCGTCGCGCCTTACCAGTGAAAAAATAGGTGTACTTCTAGAGCCACTATCTATAACGCTATGGGTATATATTGCTAATTTCTTGTTGAACCCCATTATGGAATTTAAAATGAATAAAGGGGTTCTCATGTCAAACAAAGTACTTGGGCAAAATAAATCATGCTGATACCAAGGTTTGCAGTGGTGGTGTTGCTGCTTTTAATTCTTTCCGGTTGCGGTGAGCAAGAGCAAGAGCGTGAGCTGGAGCGCGTTGTGGTGGGAATTACGGCGGTTAAATCTGAGTTGCAAAATCTGGAACGTGCATTAGATAGTGATCAGGTGCGCAACGCCGTATTATTAAAGCAGTATGCGATTCTGTTGAGCGATGCGCGTCCCGTTTTATACGAGTTAACCAGCGTTATTGCGCAAGATGCTACTTCTTCTGGCCCATTGTTTCAGGGGCTTCAGTCTCGTTTGGAGACAGTATCAGATCTTCAGGAAGGTTCTCTGAGTTTTAGTGAGTTCCCCACCTTACAGGATCGGATGCAGGAGCTTCATGCTCTGCGGCAAGCGACATCTATCGCGATGTTTAGTGATGCACTTTCTGACCCAGTGAATGTGTTGGCGGATTTGTCTGGTGGTAGCCTTGCCCGTGTGAATGCCATCAGTGCCGCAGCAGAGCAAGCGGCGGTTGGCAGTGGGTCGAATATTCCAGCGCAGCAAATGGTGGGTAATCCGAGTTACGGCCAGTGGAGTGGTTCCGGGGGTAACTCCTTCTGGGTTTGGTACGGTCAGTATGCCTTGATTTCTCGGCTGCTGGGAGGTGGACGAACCTATTACGGTGATTGGGGAGGGCGTCGTCGATATAGTTACTACCATGATGTTGGCCGGCGGAGTTACAGCTCCCCTCGTAATAAAGTAAGTCAAAGTGTACGAGAGCGAGCAGTCAAAAAGGATTTTCGCAGCCAAGGGAAGCGTTTTACCAGCCCTTATGCGCGCACAAGGGCGGGTGCCAGCGGCTTGAGTCGAGCGAGTACGGCTCAATCGAAAGCGGTATTCACCAGCCCCTATAGTAAAAATTCTAGTAGTAATAAGTATAAATCGAGTTACCAAAGTAGCGCAAGAAATAGCAGCAGCCGCACAACGCGCGGCATTTCACGAGGAAAGTAATCCCTAAAAGGATATTGATTGCCATGAGCGAGTATTTTTTATTAACAAGCGTAGATCGTTGGCTTTTTACGGTACTGTTTATTGACCTATTTATTGCCGTTATTTTGATTATTGCACTGCGCTTTTTTTATGGTTTGGTGGCAAATGTACATGCCACCAACGAGCTGGCAGAGAGAGATAATTTTGCCTTCGGATTGTCATTTTCGGGCGGTGTTTTGGCTCTGGCATTTATGCTTATGGGCGTACTTTCTGGTGAAGCAGAGGATGACCTGCTAACTGAAAGCGGCATGGTGCTCGCTTATGGTGTGTTGGGTATTATCTTGATTAAAGCTGGGCGCTTAATTCAAGATAAACTGGTGCTTACCGGCATTTCGCTACAGGATGAAATAAATAAGGGGAATATTGCCGCTGCCTTTGTGGATATGGCGAATATTCTGGCTACAGGTTTGGTATTAAGAGCTGTTATTCTGTGGGTCGAGAGCGCTTCTGTTATGGGGCTGGGTGTTGTTTTAATCGCGTTTATATTTGTTCAGTTATTGTTAGCACTGGTCACGCGTGCGCGTTTATTTATTTACGAAAAGCGCCATCCTGAGGGTTGTTTACAAGAAGCCTTTCGCTCAGGAAATATTGCCATTTCATTACGCTACCTGGGGCATTTGGTGGGGGTCGCTCTCGTAATGTCTGCTGCATCGGGTTTGATTATATACAATGAAAAGCAGCTTGCAGCAGCCGTGGCGGCATGGCTGATGCTGACGGTGTTATTCTCGATTTTGTTATCTTTACTGGCCTTTATATCACGCAAGGTGATTTTATCAGGCATCGATGTAGTGGATGAAGTCGATCATCAAAAAAATGTCGCAGTGGGTGCTATTGAAGGCTCTATCTTTATTGCCATCGCTCTGGTCATGCTATCCCTGTTCAGTTAACAGTTGTTCTGCTGAACAACTGTTTCAGGGCGGCGCTGAAAATGCACTTTTTCCGCGATAGCCGGCTAGTTCTTTACCCGAATCTTCATGTATGCTTTATGCACGGTGGTTCTCTGTGCGGTATTTCTTTGCTCTCACGAAAAAAGGACCATTTTTAGAGCTTCCCTTCAGTTAAATAAATGTTTGCTAAGCGGAAATATAAAATATCCAGCCTCCAATGAGTAAAACCAACGATAAGCTGTTCCATGACCTGAGTTTAATATTAATCATGGGCGTGTTGGCAGGCTGTGGTCTCATTTACGAATACCTGCTTTCTCATTATGCGGGGCGAATTCTTGGCTCGGTAGAAACTGCTATTTACGGCATGATCGGGATTATGATCGTTGCTATGGGTGTAGGTTCTTTTTCAGCAAAATACTTTAAAAACCCTTTTACTGCTTTTGCTTGTTTAGAAGTGCTTGTGGCTGCAGTAGGGGCAGGTAGCGTATTGGTGATTGCGGCGGTAGTGGGTTTTGTAGTGCTGTTACCGCAGGCCATTGTTGAAACCTACGGCCTACCTTTTGACATTAACCTTTATGGTTCTTTTATAAAATATAGCGCTGATCTGGTTTCTTTTTTTCCATTTTTTGTAGGTTTTATATTGGGTTTTCTTTTGGGGATGGAGATACCTCTCATTGCCAGGGTTAGAGAGACGCTTCATAAAGAACATCTGCAACATAATACGGGCATGATCTACGGCGTAGATTATATTGGTGCTGGCTTAGGCGCTGCAATTTGGGTGCTGTTTATGTTGCGTGTGGATATTACCACGGCAGCTTCTCTCACTGCTTCGGCTAATTTACTGGCCGGATTGTTTTTTCTTCTGCGTTATTGGGCGTATATTTCTATGCCCTTGTTCTTATTGTTCGCCCATGTGTTTGTCGCGTTACTGGTGGCGCTGCTATTTGCTTTGGGTGAAGACACTCTGACACGTATGAGTAACGTGTTGTATAAAGATAAAGTAGTTCACAGTGAATCCACCAATTACCAACACTTTTCCATTACTGAGCGGCATATTAAAAATAAGGCGACGATTTATAGTTTGTATATTAATGGTCGATTACAATTTGCATCGAACGATGAGGTGATATACCACAGTATGCTGGTTTACCCTGCCTTATATAGCTCAGCCCGAACGGAGAAGATACTGGTTATCGGCGGAGGGGACGGGTTGGCTCTACGAGATATTCTACGCTGGAATCCGAAAGAAGTGACTTTAGTTGATTTAGATAATCAATTATTAGATTTTTTTAAGGGTGAGTTTGATGGAGATGGAGAACTACCGGCTTATCAAAAAGCGTTGGTAAAGCTGAATGAGTCTTCCTTAAACCATCCCACGGTCGATGTGATTAATGGCGATGCCTTTATAGAAATAGACCAACTGCTCGATGCGGGAAATAGCTACGATGCGATCATTGTGGATCTTCCTGACCCCAGTCATCCTGATTTAAATAAACTGTATAGCAACCATTTTTATGTTCGACTACGGCAGTTATTAGCGGGTGATGGGGTGATGGCGGTGCAGTCCACTTCACCTTTTCATGCCAAAAAAGCTTTTCTCAGTATTGGTAAAACAATTCGTTCAGCAGGTTTTTCTTCTGTGGAGCAATACCATCAAAATGTTCCAAGCTTTGGTGAGTGGGGCTGGACTATAGCAACAAAGATGGGTAAATCACCCTTTGAACGCCTGAAAAACTCATCATCAACCCTTCCTGTAAACGATGCGTGGGTAACGAAGGACTTAATGCTTGCAGCGTTTCAGTTTTCCACACACTTTTTTTCAGGGCTTCCTGAGGTGAAGATAAATAAACTGGGAAGTCATCAGCTGTATCACTATCACCATCAAGCATGGGCGGTGGATGAGGGCATGATAGAGCAAGCAGAGAGGGTCGAATGACGATTAAAACAAGAATCTATACAGTGCTGGCGGTATTGGTGCTGTCAATAAGCACATATATTTTGACCGCGATTTATTCTCTTGCAGGGGATACACAAATTCGGCTGGGTTCATACGACTTCTTTATTCCCGCAGAATATGGCCCCGAAGGCTTTATGAACTTGTCGGTGCGCTGGTTTACCAGCCAGTTTCAAAGTGATGAGGTGGCTATTTTTAGTATTAGTGAAGAAGAACTCAGTGCTAATATTTCAGGTTATGAAGTCGGGCAAGGGCGCGTATCTCGAAATATTAAAGGCTTGATTCGTGTTTGGAATGATACACAAATTAAAGAACTACAGAATCCACAGCGTTATTCCAACCTCTGGCGGGGCACTGGTCGGTATCAGAATAGGCAGGTGATGCAAAAGGGTGAGTACTACCAGGTTTTCCGAACCCCCAAATCACCCAAAGTATGGACGGTATTAAAATTAAACCCTGCCGAGAAAATCCCTTTACCTGATCACTCCTTCGATTTTTGGGTGGCGCGTTGCGTTTTGCAATCCAAACCTTTTCAGCGAAGTGAAACATTTACTGTCTGCAATAGTTATTCTTTTGTCGATAATGTAGTGGTCGAATTTTATTTAGCAGAAGAAAACCTCCGTTTTATGGATGAAATAAGAGGTTTGATTGAACAGAAAATAAAGCGATGGCGCTCATAGTGGCGATTTCCTGCTCTGCTTCTATAAGGTGATATTCTCACACTAGTTCACTTGGTAGAAACTGCTGCAAATACCAATGCATTATCGAGCATTCGATTTGAAAAACCCCACTCGTTGTCATACCAGGCAATCACCTTGACTAAATTCTCGTAAACATGGGTTTGCGTGCAATCGAATGTAGCACTTGCTGCGCAATGGTTAAAATCAATGGATACAAGCGGCTCTTCGTTTATCTGTAAGATGCCTCCCCTTGATGTTTTTGCGGCTTCCCTCATTATGTCATTAATTTCTTCGACACTGGTGTCTCTTGCGGTTGTAAAGGTAAAGTCGATAACGGAAACATTTACCACAGGTACCCGCATGGCCATGCCATCGAGTTTTCCGGCCAGTTCGGGTAATACCAAGCCAACGGCGGCTGCAGCACCGGTTTTTGTGGGAATCATAGACTGTGTGGCACATCGCGCACGGCGCAAATCGCTATGATAAACATCGGTGAGGGCTTGATCATTGGTGATTGAATGGATGGTTGTCATCACCCCTTTTTGTATACCAATAGCATCGTTAATCGGCTTGGCAACAGGCGCTAAACAATTGGTGGTGCACGATGCATTCGATATAATACGATGGCTGTCGTTAAGTGTGTGTTCGTTTACGCCATAAACAATAGTGGCATCCGCTCCACTGGAAGGCGCGGATACAATTACTTTTTTGGCACCAGCAGTGAGGTGCGCGGCTGCAGCATCACGGCTGGCAAACAAGCCCGTGCATTCAAATACGATATCGATATCCAAATCACCCCAAGGTAGAGTTGATGGGTCTCGTTCAGACAGAATTGAGATAGGGTCACCATTTATAGTCATGATGCCTTTATTATCTTCATCCTTTTGGTAGTTTACATCGCCGTTAAATCTGCCATGCACGGTATCGTAACGGAGTAGGTGAGCGTTAACGCTACCTTCGCCTAAGTCGTTGATGGCGACTACCTGTATTTTGTCCCTGTATCCATTATCGTAAAGTGCGCGTAATACGTTTCTTCCAATCCTTCCAAAACCATTAATTGCGATGCGAATAGACATAACGATCTCCTTTTATGTTGGTGACAATCTATTGGTTCAAATTTCTGTCTATGCGAAGGGGATCACATAGTGGTAAATCGCAAAAAAGTGGCAAGCACTACCACCCAGAACAAAAACATGCCATGTGGCATGGTTGTAAGGGATATGGTCTCTGCTAAAGAACCACGTTCCGGCGGTATAAATAACGCCTCCTGCCAATAACAGAAGTATGCTATTGAAATCCATGGACTGAACGAGAGGGTAGGCGATAACCACAGCTAACCATCCCATGCCAATATATAAAAATAATGATATGCGTTCGAAATGGTTCCAAAAGAATATTTTAAAGATACAACCTAGTAAGGCCATGCTCCAAATAATGCCAAGCATAATATTGCCGAGCTCACCTTTAATTCCAAGAAGAAGGATAGGTGTATAGGTGCCCGCAATCAGTAAATAAATGGCACAGTGGTCAAACGTTCGGAAGAAACGTTTAGCACGGTCTGTTTTGGCTGAGTGATATAACGTTGATGCAAGAAAAACCAGCATTAAGGTTGTACCGTAAACGGTCGCGCTTAAAACCCGGATATGGTCCATGTAGGCCAAGCTAAAGACTATAAGCAGCGTAAATCCAAATATACTGAGTGCTAAGCCAACACCATGCGTTATGGCATTTGCTAGCTTCTCTCCTAATGATTCTACTGTAGAAAAGCAATGTATCACTTCTTTGCTGATGTTCACTGTTAATCCCCATCGTTAAGCATAGAGGCTAGTTGTGGATGTCTTTGTTGAGTATAGAAGCCCAGCAGAAAAACATTAAGTTTAAGGGGTATCATGAGGTTTTTTGCTGATTACGTCCGATGGGCTAGCGCAGTTATCAATGATTAATGAGGTGCAAAAAGGCTGTCGAGTGTCCTGAAGGCCCTGTTGATTACGCATAGGAGCAAGCTGGAGGGTGGTTTAATACAGCATTATCCCATAATTTTACTATGCCTGAGTTGCCGATGAGTCATTGCTGAAAACTGCATGATCTGGCAGCCCAGCGGCGTGATTGTCACAAGCGAGAATTTGTCTCGGCCATAACAACGCCCCAAAACCCTGTGTGGGCTTTATGCAGGCGGTAATAACAAATCTAAACTCCGAAACGTGAACAATAAGAGCGCGCATTTTTATTGCCGATAAAAATATTTTGCATTCGCTTAGGAATGTATGGTTTTTCCATATAAAATATCGCTCGAAGTTATCACCGCCCTTATGCGCGAGTTTGGGCGTGAGCTGAATAGTTACCAAATTTAAAACATAAAATCTTAGGTGCTTGAGCATAATTGAATGTTCAGATAATCGGGAAATCGGTTAAATTCCGATGCGTGCCCAGCGCTGTAATGAGGATTACTTTGTTAGCGGGTTTTAAAAACCCTTGCTAGGGAAGTCTATAAACAAGTCGTTTATCGTTGCTTTGTTTAGGGCTTCTTGATATGCCACTGATGAGAATTGGGAAAGCCGCAAAGTAAGTTGATACTGAGTCAGAAGACCGGCCTGAGATTAAATAGAAATAGCGTGGACACACTATTTAAAATCTATATTCATTAAAGGGGAATCTAATGAATTTACCATTGCAACAAGACAATCTTATCTCTGAATCTGACCGTAAAGGTCTCTATAAAACCATCTTTTCCCGTCGGGATGTAAGGGGCCAGTTTTTGCCTGACCCTATTCCTGATGAAGTAATTAGCCGAATTTTATACGCGGCACATTATGCGCCGTCAGTTGGGTTTATGCAGTCATGGAATTTTATTATTATTAAATCCACATCTGTTCGGAAGAAAATTCATGATATTTTCAAACTGGCTCATCAAGAAGCTGCTGAGATGTTTTCGGGTGAAAAGCAAGAAGCGTATCGTTCCTTGAAACTTGAGGGTATTTTAGAATCCCCACTTAATATATGTATTACCTGTGATAAGGAGCGCTCAGGCCCAGTTGTGCTTGGCAGAACACATTTTAAAGAAATGGACACTTATAGCAGTGTTTGTGCAATTCAAAATATTTTATTGGCGGCTCGCGCTGAGGGTCTTGGGGTCGGTTGGGTGAGTATTTTGCATGAAGATAAACTGAGAGCCGTTTTAAATCTCCCTGATCACGTCGTGCCAATTGGCTATCTATGTGTCGGGCGGGTAAAACATTTTTATCAAAAACCAGAATTGGAATTAGCGGGCTGGCTACCGAGAATGCCAATGGAAGATCTGGTCTATTTCGACCAATGGGGTAGCGATGAATTATCCAGTAATTCTTCTTTGGTGAATCAAATAAAGAAAGATTCAGATTTCCCTTGGCAATCAGTTCAAATAAATTAATGGAATAGTGGTATTAACTGGAGGCAGCTCTAAAATGCATTTTTTAGAGCTGCCTCGGGTGCCAAGGTGCTGGTTTTTTTGCTGTTCCTTATGCCTTAATTGATTTTCATGTATGCCTGATTGTAACTTGATCTTGTTTGCAACCTTCTGTATTTTATTGTTTGTCTCGAATGTAAACAATAATAAATTTAATGCTATTTATACAGGGCAGTTTAAACAATGGACGATCGTCTTTACTTCCAGTTGGGTGACTATTTTACGTGCATATTGAGCGGCTGGGTTGTAGCCGTATTTTCTGCGTGGTTTTTTGATCCATCCTGGGGAATGTTTTCAGCTATGTTTATAGGTATGGTTTTGGGTATGGCTGTGGGGTTTGTTTTTCCTGGTGCAATTCTGATTCATTTCTTCGGTTTATTCGAGATAATGGTTCCTTTGATGATAACCATTATGATGGTGGGCATGGTTGTTAGCATGTTGGCCTCCATGTTCGCGCTTAGTTTTGGTGCGGCTGGCTTTATTGGTATTGTTATTGGCATAGCAGTACTGCGTTTAACCTATAAGTGGAACGATAAAATCTCAGGTGTTGATCCTGAGTATCTGGGGTTCGCAAATGATTGATATTAAAACGCAAAATAAATGGGACCGCTTTTCCTTTGGGTATAATCTTATGGTGGCCACGGGCGCTGAAAAGCGTTGGGGGCCCACTAAAAAAGCTGTATTCTCTCGCATGGGGGAAGATAAGAAGATACTCTTTATGGCATTAGGAACGGGGCTTGATATTGAGCTTTTCCCTCATCATAGAGATATTACTGCCATCGATATCAGTCCAAAAATGGCAGAACGTGCCAAGCCTTGCGTTGATGCTTATCAAGGTAATATCGATGTACAGATTATGGATGTGCATGATATGCCTTTTGAAGACAATAGCTTTGATCAAGTTTTCACGGCTTGTACTTTCTGTTCAGTGCCCGACCCAGTCAATGGCTTGAGGTCTCTCCTTCGTGTATTAAAACCTGGTGGTGAGCTTAATATGTTTGAGCACACGGGTAGCAGTCATTTCCCTATGAACGTAATGATGAAGATGATGTCGCCGATTTCCAGCATGATTGGCCCAGCGATGGATAGAGATACGGTGAGTAACGTTAAGCAGGCTGGTTTCAAAATCACCCGCGTTGAAAATATTTATATGGATGTTGTCAGGACTATTTCGGCAGTTGCGCCAGAATAAAACGTGTAACGTTCATGGCGTTTTTAATTTAGGGTATAAAGGCAATCCTGACTCATGCTTTCCTCTCAAGGCTAAATCAATGGTATACCTGTAGCGATAGCGATTTTAGCCTTATTATCAAAATAGCTTGTAACACCTCAGCGAACTATATAGCGAACTCTGTAACTATTCAGATTGCGTTCAAATTTGAGTTTATACCTATCAATGATCATTTTTTAACGCTGTTATGCGCGAATTTGAGCGTGAGCGGAGGTGTTACAACAGATTTTTCTCTGAATTCGTTACTCCGCCTTGTATAGAATCGCTATGCTGTGTTGTCGTGCTTTACGAGTAAAAAAACAGACGTACCTCTAAACCACTGTCCATAACGTTATGGGCCTATATCTTTCTAGCTCTTTTTATTTAGAGTTTGGCCCTTTTGTAAATACTAAGTCCAGCATGGTGAGCATAGAAAAACTTGCGCCTGAGAAAGACACTGCTGACGCCTTTCCTCTGATTCAGGGTCGTTGATACTCCAAAAATACCCTGCGATACGCTTTGATAAAAACCCTTGCGTAAATGCTACATGTAATCGCCACAATGCAACCGCGACAAATACAATTAATAGTGGTGAAGGAGTCGCGCGCGCCAGCAAGCTCAAGCGCAACATCTTCATAGCGGAGTACTAGGAATACATCGCTAAATTGCGCCAGAGTAAAAATCACACCAAGTAGAACCAGCAATCAATTACGCAAAGGAAGCCTTATGAATAATAATAAAACCGCGCTTATAACCGGCGCTTCTTCGGGTTTTGGCTATGAGTTTAGTAAAATATTTGCTAAAGATGGTTATAACCTAATTCTCGTTGCTCGTAGTGAAAATAAACTAGAAGAATTGGCTGATGAATTAAGAAATGCACATGGCATTGATGTTCTTGTGAAGCCTAAAGATCTTTTTGTTTCCACTGCCCCGCAAGAACTCTACGATGAGCTTAAAACAGAAGGAGTTCACGTTGATATTCTTATCAATAATGCCGGTTTTGGAAACTACGGGAAGTTTGCAGAGAATGACCTTCAGGATGAGTTGAATTTGGTGCAATTAAACGTTGCTACGGTGACTCATATGACGCGTTTATTCGTTGCAGATATGGTGGCAAGGCGTTCAGGGAAAATATTGAACGTTGCGTCCTTGGCGGCATTTTCTCCTGGCCCTTATTTAGCAACTTATTGCGCCAGCAAAGCCTATGTTCTTTTTCTAACGGAGGCTGTGGTAGAAGAAGTGGCTTCCTTTGGGGTGCAGGTTATGGCGCTTTGCCCCGGCGTTTCCGCTACTGGCTTTCAGTCCACGGCTAAAAATGAGCACTCCCTTATTGGCGGTAATGTGAAGGCGCTTACCATGCCTGCAGATGAAATTGTTGCAATTGCATATCAGGAATTTATGGCAGGAAAAGTGGTTTGCATCCCAGGTACTTCGAATAAAGTGGGAAGTTTTTTGATGCGTTTTATGCCGAGAGTTCTAATTCGAAAAGCTGGGAAAAAGATGATGTATACCAAGGAACTTGGGCAGCAGTAGTTATTTTTGGCTGTATGTTGAGGCTATTCACCAAAAGACACTGCCATTAAATCAAGTAGTTAAGGATTTTTGTCTTTATTTAGAAAGGCGCCTTTCACGGCTTTTATCTGATTTTTGTCTGTATTTTAAGCAATTTTGTCGACAATCTAAGGGGTTTGATGTTGACCGGTGTACTATATGCGCCTATATTGTCGACACTTGAATATTGGCGATAATATTAGCTCTCATGGCATATTTTACAGAACGGGCTGTTACGGTCGCAGACAAAACATTTTTTCAGTTTAGAAAAGACATCGTAGAAGGCGCTATTAAGCCTGGCTCAAAGCTGAATGAAACTGAATTGTCGACAAAATATGCAGTAGGCCGCTCTGTAATACGAGAAGCCATTAACCGTTTAGAGTCTTGCCATCTTGTTGAACGTAAAGCCAATATTGGGGCGAGAGTCGTCGCTTTAACGCCTGAGGGTTTGCGGGAACTTTACCAAGTCAGAGAATCTCTTGAAGGCATGGCGGCAAGGTTGGCAGCTAAAAACATGACGGACCAGGAAATAACTGACTTAAACAGCTTGCTGAATACGCATTTCCAAGAAGTAAAAACTGGCGACTCCTACTATCAGGAAGCCGGCGATCTCGACTTTCATTATAGGATCATACTCGGCAGCAAGAATAGTCATCTTATTTCTATGCTCATTAACGGCATCTATCATCTGGTTCGCATGTATCGCGTTCAGCTTGGTATGGCGGGGCCAAGGGTGGCTACTGCGTTTGACGAACATAAACATATAGTTCAAGCCATTTCTAATCGAGACGAGGAGCTAGCTGAGATGCTGATGCGCCGTCATATATCCTATTCAAAGAATAATATAGAAACGAAATTAGCGGGTTATTAATAAGGTAACTACTCAGGGTGAGCTGAATAGTTACTTAATAAGTTATAGTGGAAAATCATAAGAGGGGAAAGCATGAGCGCAGGTAAAAATTTCCGTCAGGCCTTGGCCGACAATAAACCTTTACAAGTTGTTGGCACCATTAACGCTTATACAGCGATGATGGCTAAAAAAATCGGCCATCAAGCTATTTATTTATCCGGTGGGGGAGTGGCCAATGCCTCTTATGGTTTGCCTGATTTGGGGATGACGTCTCTGAATGATGTGCTAGTTGATGTGCAACGAATTACGTCTGCTTGTGATCTGCCATTGTTAGTTGATATAGACACGGGGTGGGGCGGCGCATTTAATATCGCAAAAACTGTTCGTGATATGGAAAAAGCGGGTGCAGCTGCTGTACATATGGAAGATCAAGTTGCTCAAAAGCGTTGTGGTCACCGCCCTAATAAAGAAATTGTTTCTACCGAGGAAATGGTCGACCGAATTAAAGCGGCTGTTGACGCGCGAATTGATCCGGATTTTTTCATCATGGCTAGAACCGACTCTTTTGCTCAAGAAGGTTTAGAGGCCGCAATTGCGCGTGCAAAAGCATACGTGGCTGCTGGTGCAGATGGGATTTTTGCTGAAGCAGTTAAAACAGAAGAGCATTACCGTGCTTTCGCTGATGCTTTGGATGTGCCTATTCTTGCCAATATTACAGAGTTTGGTCAAACTGAGCTGTGGAATAAGAAAGAACTTGGTGAGTGGGGTGCGAGCATGGTTCTTTACCCGCTAAGCGCCTTTCGTGCTATGAACAAAGCAGCAGAAAATGTTTATCAATCCATTCTTGAAACTGGCGATCAAAAAGCGGTAGTAGATACCATGCAGACTCGAATGGACCTTTACGATTATCTTGGTTATCACGACTATGAGAGCAAGCTGGATGCCTTGTTTGCGGAAGGCAAAAACAAATAAGGAATAGATTCTTTCTTTTAACTACAACTAATCATTAAAAAATAATATATTCAGGAGAATATCCAGTGGCAAAAGTATTAAGTGGTGCAGGTCTTCGTGGGCAGGTTGCAGGTAAAACAGCGATGTCTACTGTCGGTAAGTCTGGTTCAGGCTTAACTTATCGCGGTTATGATGTGAAAGATTTGGCTGAAACTTGCCAGTTTGAAGAAGTGGCCTACATGATTTTGAAGGGTGAGTTACCCACCCAGGCAGAATTAGATGCCTATAAAATCGAGCTTCGTGCTATGCGCGGCTTGCCTGATGCACTTAAAGAAGTACTTGAACGCATTCCAGCTGATGCGCACCCAATGGATGTTATTCGCACCGGTTGCTCTATGCTTGGTAACCTTGAAACAGAAACTGACTTTGCGCAACAGGGCAAAGCAACTGATCGTATGCTGGCGTGTTTCCCTAGTATTATTTGCTATTGGTATCGTTTTTCTCACGATGGCGTACGCGTTGAAGTGGAAACAGATGATGACTCCATCGGTGGTCATTTTTTACATATGTTGCATGATGAAAAGCCGAATGCTCTGCATGAACAGGTGATGCATGTGTCGCTGATTCTTTATGCTGAACACGAATTTAATGCATCCACTTTTACCGCGCGTGTTTGTGCGTCTACCTTATCTGACATGCATTCTTGTGTTACAGCGGCCATTGGTTCGCTGCGTGGCCCATTACACGGCGGTGCTAATGAAGCCGCAATGGAAATGATTCAAGGCTTCACCTCTCCTGATCAAGCAGAGGAAGGAATGCTGGGTATGTTGGCCCGCAAAGAAAAAATCATGGGCTT
>JAESUE010000094.1 GCA_016763235.1 Pseudomonadales bacterium | reverse complement strand
CGGAGTTTTTACAGGTTCAAACCAAACCCTTCGCTCCTCAACTTAACGTGGGTGACTCTTGTGCGTTCAGCTTGCGCGCCAACGCGGTGGTGACCCGTAAAGCTAATGATCACAGTAAAAAACGTATTCGCCGAGATATTATCGAAGCCAAGGCTGATGATTATAAACAACAATTCAGTAACCCAGCAGACAGACCCACCAGTGCAATGATTCATCAGCAAGCCGGTGAAGAATGGCTGCAAAAGCGTGGCGAGAAATGTGGTTTTCGAGTCGGGGAGGTGTTGGTGTCGAATCATCAATTTCATGAGGCGAAAAAACCCCAGGATAAGAATATTCGTCAATTCACCAGTCTTGATTTTCAGGGGCAAATAGAAATTACGGAGCCGACACTTTTTTTAGAGCAGCTTTTTAAGGGCAAGCTGGATGCTGAAGGTAAGCAAACGGCAAGTCGGGGCTTGGGCCGCTCTAAAGCCTTTGGCTGTGGTTTGATGTTGATTCGTAAGCTGTGACCATAACCTGCAAGGCGGTGGATCAAATGGATTTTAGTGACTACAATATCCTTACTATTAGGTAAGGATATGGAGGAAAAACAGATGCTCGCAAAAATCACCAGTAAAGGCCAGATTACCTTGCCGAAAAAAATTCGTGACCATCTCCATGTTAAACCCGGCGATCAGTTGGATTTTTCGGTGGATGAAAGTGGCAATGTGTCGATTACCCCGATCATTGTCTCCGCTGTGGAGCTGAAAGGGTTTTTGCCAAAGCCCTCCAGACCTGTCTCGCTGGACGAGATGGAGCGAGCCATTCGCTCGCGTGGGGCAAGCAAATGATAGGTCTTGATACCAATATCCTCGTGCGTTATTTCGTGCAGGACGATATTGCGCAATCGAAGTTAGCTACCCGATTAATTGAGACGCAATGCACCGTTACACAACCCGGCTTGATCAGTTTAGTTGTACTGTGCGAGTTAGTCTGGGTGTTCGAATCGGCTTATCAGTACGAAAAATCACTGATTTGTAAGCTGCTGCAACGGCTGCTGATGACCGCCGAATTTGAAATTGAACCACTATTACCTGTGCGAGCGGCACTCAAAGAATATCAAGGAGGTAATGCGGATTTTGCAGACTGCCTGATACAGCACTTAAATCATGCAAGTGGTTGTGATTACACGTTCACCTTTGATCGAAAAGCGGCAAAGAGCCAGTATGGCCGATTGCTACGGCGTGAATAGAGTATGCAAAATACTGCCTATTTACCGTTAAAACCCATCCCCATAAAGGACCGCATCTCAATGATCTTTATCGAGCACGGGCACATAGATGTCAAAGACGGGGCTTTTGTGGTGGTCGATAAAGGTAGCGACGAACGCATGCTCATCCCCGTTGGTTCCGTCGCCTGCCTGATGCTCGAACCGGGAACACGGGTTTCCCACGCAGCCGTGAAACTCGCAGCAACAACTGGCACCCTGCTGATTTGGGTGGGGGAGGCTGGGGTTCGTTTGTATTCTGCGGGGCAACCGGGCGGCGCGCGTTCAGACAAATTACTGTATCAGGCAAAACTGGCACTGGATGAAGACCTACGCTTAAAAGTCGTTCGTAAAATGTTTGAAATGCGCTTTGGTGAACCCGCGCCGGAACGTCGAAGCGTTAACCAATTACGAGGGATAGAAGGGGCACGGGTGCGTAAAACCTACGAACTGTTAGCCAAACAATACGGCGTTAAATGGCAGGGGCGGCGTTACGACCCCAAAGATTGGGAGTCAGGCGATGTCATTAATCGATGCCTTAGCTCTGCTACTTCTTGTCTTTACGGCGTGACCGAAGCGGCAGTATTAGCCGCCGGATACGCGCCGGCGGTGGGTTTTATTCATTCTGGCAAACCCCTTTCCTTTATTTACGATGTGGCCGATATTTTTAAGTTTGAAACCGTGGTGCCAGTGGCTTTTAAAATAGCCGCCAAACATCCGAGCAAACCCGACCGTGAAGTACGCATAGCCTGTCGTGATATTTTTCGCAGTACTAAATTGCTCAAAAAAATCATCCCTTCCATTGAGGAAATGTTATCTGCCGGAGGCATCGAGCCACCGCCACCACCTGAAGATGCCCAGCCCCCCGCCATTCCTGAGCCTGAAAGTATCGGCGATGAAGGCCACCGGAGTAGTTAAATCATGGGCATGCTAGTGGTTGTTACCGAGAATGTACCCCCCAGGCTTAGGGGCCGCTTAGCCGTATGGTTGCTAGAGATTCGTGCGGGTGTCTATATCGGCGATGTAGGGCGAAAAATCCGTGAAATGATCTGGGAGCAAGTCACCGTGCTGGCCGATGACGGTAATGTTGTCATGGCCTGGGCGACCAATACTGAATCGGGTTATGAGTTCCAAACCTTCGGTGACAACCGGCGTGTGCCCGTGGATTATGATGGTTTAAGGCTCGTGTCATTTTTACCACTGAAAGAGATTACAGAGTAGATAAACGGCTAAACTGACGTGAGCTAATTATGCGGTTTGTGCCGGTACTTTTGTTGGCGTCGGATTGTTCTTTAAAAATCAATTAGGTATATTTAGTCTGTTCCCCACACCCGTGGGGATGAACCGCTTGAAGCCACGCTGAAAAACCAGCAAATCAACTGTTCCCCACACCCGTGGGGATGAACCGCTGTTCCAGGGTGTCACTTTATAGCCTGTGTTCTGTTCCCCACACCCGTGGGGATGAACCGTATTGGACGCATCTTTGCTGGAGATAGAATATCTGTTCCCCACACCCGTGGGGATGAACCGACTTTGCGTTCGTTGTGGGTGCTTCAAGCATCCTGTTCCCCACACCCGTGGGGATGAACCGTTTTGTTGTGCTCGCTCATGTTCATTACCTTTCTGTTCCCCACACCCGTGGGGATGAACCGTAGCGCAGCGCCTCGCAATCAATTAAATTTGACTGTTCCCCACACCCGTGGGGATGAACCGCCACCCGTTCAAATCCGAACACTCATTATGAGCTGTTCCCCACACCCGTGGGGATGAACCGTCCTTGAATTAATTAAAGAAGGTGATAATATACTGTTCCCCACACCCGTGGGGATGAACCGTAATTGATGGTACAAATTTGAATGGTGCGATTCTGTTCCCCACACCCGTGGGGATGAACCGCAATAGCGACACCCTTGGAACAGGTGTGAACGCTGTTCCCCACACCCGTGGGGATGAACCGCGCAGAGGGGTATTCGTACAATCGAAAATACACTGTTCCCCACACCCGTGGGGATGAACCGCGGCACCACAAGCACCAGCGGCAAGTGTGATGCTGTTCCCCACACCCGTGGGGATGAACCGAAATGGCAATGGATGAAATTTACGATAGAACACTGTTCCCCACACCCGTGGGGATGAACCGTCAGAACCAATGTCTAAACCGTTGGTTATTGACTGTTCCCCACACCCGTGGGGATGAACCGGCCGAGGGCAATTAACGTCTTTCAATTCTACGCTGTTCCCCACACCCGTGGGGATGAACCGACTTGAAGTTGGGCGTGGAAAGTAATGCCAGGCTGTTCCCCACACCCGTGGGGATGAACCGGAAATACGACAGCGTGGCGATAGGGCGATAGTCTGTTCCCCACACCCGTGGGGATGAACCGTCACTCAGAGCCTCTTTCGCAAACCCATTCCACTGTTCCCCACACCCGTGGGGATGAACCGTGGGCATTAAT
>JAESUE010000093.1 GCA_016763235.1 Pseudomonadales bacterium | reverse complement strand
TAGAGCTTTACTCTAAATAAGGTTGCACTCAGGAGCACTTATGCAGCAATCTGCAAGCGAGTTATTGTCGCCAAAGAATATTGCAGTTCAGCAAGTCAGTAACACTAAGGCCAAGATTATCCTTGAACCGCTTGAACGGGGATTCGGCCATACGCTTGGTAATGCTTTAAGGCGAATACTTCTATCAAGTATGACCGGTGCAGCAGTTACCGAGGTCGAGATTGACGGAGTGGAGCATGAATATAGTTCATTGCCCGGAGTGCATGAAGATGTGATGGAGGTTCTTTTAAACATGAAGGAACTCGCTATCACAATGCCTGGTGCTGAGCGTGCAGTGGTCGAGATAAATAAAAAGGGTCCTGGGCTAGTTACTGCAAAAGATATTCAGCTTTCAGGGGAAATGACTGTTGTAAACCCAGATCATGTGCTCGCAAACCTTGGGGAAGGCGCAACTCTCAACCTGAAAATGACAGTTCAGCAAGGTCGCGGCTACGATCCGGCGGAGACTCGGGAAGAAGATGAAGAGAGTCGCCGCATAGGTATGTTACGGCTTGATGCGTCATACAGTCCAGTAAAACGCGTATCATACTCTGTTGAGAATGCGCGAGTTGAAAATCGCACGGATCTTGATCGGCTTATCGTGGATCTTGAGACAAATGGTACAATTGATGCTGAAGAGGCGGTTCGTAGGGCTGCAACAATTCTTCAAAAGCAACTGTCAGTTTTTGTTAATCTTGAGGCAGATTCCACACCAGAGCCGGAGGAAGAGGTTGCTGAAATTGATCCTATTCTGCTTAGGCCTGTTGATGACCTTGAGTTAACTGTTCGCTCCGCTAATTGCCTAAAAGCAGAGAATATCTACTATATTGGTGACCTTGTTCAGAGTACAGAGGTCGAGTTATTAAAAACGCCTAATCTCGGCAAGAAGTCATTGACTGAGATTAAAGATGTTCTTGCTTCTAAGGGGTTATCTCTTGGGATGAGACTGGAAAGCTGGCCTCCAGCTCATTTGGCAGACGATGCGCGCATTGACTCTAAGCGCCGCGCTACTCGTTATCGCCGGTAATTGTTCGTAATTTAAAAGAATTAGAGGATAATATAAATGCGTCATCGTAAGAGTGGTCGTAAATTAAACAGAAATAGTAGCCACAGAGCAGCGATGTTCCGTAATATGACTGTCTCTCTTTTTGAGCATGAGGTCATTCGCACCACTCTGCCGAAAGCTAAAGAGTTACGTCGCTTTGCTGAGCCATTAATTACAATTGCTAAATCAGATTCAGTTGCGAACAGGCGTTTAGTGTTTTCTAGGACTCGTAGCGATATGGCTGTTGGGAAGCTTTTTACAGAGCTTGGCCCTAGGTACAAAAATCGCCCTGGTGGGTACTTGAGAGTATTGAAGTGTGGATTCCGGACTGGAGACTCCGCGCCGATGGCTATAGTTGAGCTAGTGGATCGACCGCTGCCAACTGATGACGATTCTGACGAAAATTAGAATTTCTTAGATTTTTTAACCGGGCTCAGCCCGGTTTTTTTTTGCCTGTTTTGTTCTAGCTATTCAGCTCACGCTAAAACTTGTGCATAACAGTGTTAAAAAATGATTATTGGTTCGTATAGACTCACATTTTCGCCCGTTCTGCTCAAATTTGAACGCAATCTGAACAGCTGCTGGGTTTGCTGAATTGTTACCTTTTATTTTATATGGTTTATTTCTCGTTCGGCCTTGTGATTTAGGCGACTTTCCTTGTTCTTTTCTGCTGGCTTACTATTCACCGTTTGTCCTACGTTTCTGCAAATATTTATCTTTCGCTCGTAAGTCGGCGCGGGCTGAATAGTTACGGAAGCTCGTCGAACTGATGCGTTTTACTTATGTGCTAATGTAACTACTCATCTCACGCTCAAATTTGAACGCAATCTGAACAGTTAAAGCGTTTGCTGGGTAGTTACGTACTAATGTCGTTTGTGCAGATCTTTTAGGCTATGAATACAACAGCTTTATACACCTTTATTTATGGGGATTCGTTATGACCTACTCTCAGTTTATTCCACCTAGGCGTACTTTAATGGGGCCGGGTCCTTCAGATGTGTCTATCCGCGTTCTACATGCGATGGCTCGGCCTACAATTGGGCATTTGGATCCTGAGTTTATAAGGCTTATGGATGAAATAAAGACTCTTTTGCAGTACGCGTTTAAAACTAAGAATGCTCTTACCTTGCCTGTTTCTGCGCCTGGGTCAGCCGGGATGGAGACTTGTTTTGTCAACTTAATTGAGCCTGGCGAAAAAGTTATCGTATGTGTTAATGGAGTGTTTGGTCGCCGTATGGTGGAAAATGTTGAGCGGTGTGGGGGCATCCCTATTCTTGTCGAAAACGCATGGGGCTCAGCGGTCTCTCTAAAATCAGTGGAAAATGTGCTCAATGAACATACCGATGCTGTTGCACTCGCTTTTGTCCATGCGGAAACTTCCACTGGTGTTGTTTCTGATGCGAAAGGCCTCGCTGCGTTGGCAAAAAATCACGACTGTCTCAGCATTGTTGATGCTGTTACGTCTCTCGGTGGTATTGAACTTGAGGTGGATGCCTGGGGTATCGACGCTATTTATTCGGGTACGCAAAAATGCCTATCTGCGGCGCCGGGTATTTCACCTGTCAGCTTCAGTGAAAAGGCGGCTGCTAAAATTCAAGCTCGGAAGCACCCCGTACAAAGCTGGTTTATGGATTTGAATCTTGTAATGGGGTATTGGGGTGGGGATGCTAAGCGGACCTATCACCATACGGCACCTGTTAACGCGCTTTATGGTTTGCACGAATCTCTTTTATTGCTGAAGGAAGAGGGGCTTCAGTCTGCTTGGCTACGCCATAGTTACCATCATGAGGCTTTGAAAGCTGGCCTCGAAGCACTGGGCTTGGAGTTAACTGTAGATGAGTGCTGCCGTACTCCGCAGCTTAACGCAGTTCGTGTTCCCGACGGTGTTGATGAGGCGGCTATTCGGGCCTATCTTCTCAATACATTTAATATTGAAATAGGCGCTGGTTTGGGTGCGTTAGCTGGGAAGGTTTGGCGTATCGGTTTGATGGGCCAAAGTGCTTGCCGTGAAAATGTTGTTTTATGCCTGGAGGCTTTGGACTCCGCATTGAGTCATCAGGGTTATCAGCATAAAGCGGGGGCCGGTGTCGCCGCTGCGGAGTTGTATTATTCAAATTAACCCTGGAACATTCTTTTTACGAGGTTAGTAATTGCCGCTAAAGCCCTAAAGCTGCTTATGGCGGCATTCACCCGTGTATTTATTTGTAATTACTCAGCTCACGCTCAAATTCGTGCATAGCGATGTTAAAAAATGATCATTCAACCATATAAACTCACATTTTTCGCCTTGTTCTGCTCAAATTTGAGCGTAATCTGAACAGTTACAGGGTTCGCTGCGTAGTTACATTTATTTTACTTCAAAAAAATGCTTAAGGTAGTGTCCAGTATGAGACCTCTCGCATTGGGCTAGCTCCCTTGGGGTGCCTGTGGCGACAATCTCTCCTCCTCCATCTCCTCCTTCTGGGCCTAGGTCTATAGCCCAGTCAGCAGTTTTAACTACATCCAAGTTATGCTCAATGACGACTACTGTGTTGCCGTGGTCTCGAAGGCGATGGAGTACATGGAGTAGCTGTTCAATATCGTAGAAGTGCAAGCCGGTTGTGGGTTCATCTAAAATATAGAGCGTTTTTCCGGTATCACGTTTGGATAGCTCTCGTGCTAACTTCACCCTCTGTGCTTCTCCGCCTGAAAGTGTTGTCGCTGCTTGCCCTAGGTGTATATACGAAAGTCCAACATCTATAAGTGCCTGTAGTTTTCTGGCTAGTGCTGGTACAGCGTCAAAAAACTCTCGGGCTTCTTCTACTGTAAGGTCGAGTACCTCGTGGATGCTCTTGCCCTTATAGCGAATTTCGAGTGACTCGCGGTTGTATCGCTTGCCGTTACATACATCACAATGGACATATACGTCGGGGAGAAAATGCATCTCTACCTTTACTACGCCATCTCCTTGGCAAGCTTCACAACGGCCTCCTTTAACGTTAAAACTAAATCGTCCAGGCTTGTAACCTCTTGATCGCGCTTCTTGCGTGGCGGCGAATAATTCCCGAATGGGGGTAAATAGGCCCGTGTAAGTGGCGGGATTGGAACGGGGTGTGCGGCCAATAGGGCTCTGGTCAATATTGACCACTTTATCGAGGCGGTCGAGGCCTTCGACTTTTTCGTGAGGGGCGATTTCTAGGGTGGTGGCACCATTTAGTTCTGTGGCAGAGATGGGGTAGAGGGTTTGGTTGATCAGCGTCGATTTTCCCGATCCTGAAACACCTGTGATGCAGGTGAATAAACCTAGGGGGATCGTCAGGGTGACATTTTTTAGGTTATTTCCATGGGCACCAACGATTCTAAGGGTGTTTTCCCAGTCGGGGGTCACTGTCTTTTCTGGAATGTGAATACTTCGTTTGCCGCTAAGATAGGCCCCTGTTATGGATGCGGGGTTGTTTGCTAGATCATCACAGGTGCCTGATGCGACGATTTCTCCTCCGTGTATTCCTGCTCCTGGTCCGATGTCAATAACATGGTCGGCGAGCCTTATCGCTTCTTCGTCATGCTCGACTACGATGACGGTATTGCCGATATCGCGCAAATGAGTGAGCGTGGAGAGCAAGCGTTTGTTATCCCTCTGGTGGAGCCCTATTGAGGGTTCGTCGAGAATGTACATGACGCCAACAAGGCCAGCCCCAATTTGACTCGCGAGGCGGATGCGTTGCGCTTCTCCACCGGAAAGTGAGTCTGCGCTGCGGCTTAGGCTGAGGTAGTCGAGACCAACATTGACTAAAAAATTTAGGCGGTCACGGATTTCTTTAAGGATTTTTTCCGCTATTACACCTTTGTATCCGTTAAGTTTGAGTTCGCCAAAATATTGATAAGCATGACCTATCGACAAACTTGTCACT
>JAESUE010000092.1 GCA_016763235.1 Pseudomonadales bacterium | reverse complement strand
GTGCAGTTTGGCGGCCAAACTCCACTAAAGTTAGCGCGTGCTCTTGAGTTAGCAGGTGTCCCCATTATTGGTACCGAGCCTGATGCGATTGATCGAGCAGAAGATCGCGAGCGCTTTAAACTGTTGGTTGAAAAATTAAACCTTAAGCAACCCCCTAACCGTACGGCAAAAACGGTCGAGGAAGGCTTGCGCTTGTCATCAGAAATTGGTTTTCCAATGGTGGTGCGCCCCTCCTATGTGTTGGGCGGCAGAGCCATGGAAATTGTTCACGACTTGGACGATCTAAAGCGTTATCTTACTGAAGCCGTGCAGGTCTCTAATGACAGCCCGGTTTTACTTGATCGCTTTCTTGATGATGCAATAGAAGTTGATGTGGACGCCGTTTCCGACGGCAAGCAAGTGGTGATCGGTGGCATTATGCAGCATATCGAGCAAGCTGGCGTGCACTCGGGTGATTCGGCTTGCTCCTTCCCTCCTTACAGTCTTAGCCAGGAAGTGCAGGATGTAATGAGAGAGCAAAGCCGTAGCATGGCACTTGAGCTTGGCGTGAAAGGCCTGATGAATGTGCAATTTGCTGTTAAGGATAATGAGGTTTATGTTATTGAAGTGAACCCTCGTGGTTCTCGCACCGTGCCATTTATGTCCAAATGTATTGGCGAGTCATTGGCAAAGATAGCGGCGCGTTGCATGGTAGGAACGAGCCTTGTTGAACAAGGTTTTGTAAAAGAAATCATTCCCAAAAAGTATAATGTTAAAGAGGCGGTCTTTCCCTTTGATAAATTCTTAGGGGTTGATCCGATCCTTGGGCCTGAAATGCGCTCAACCGGAGAAGTTATGGGGGTGGGTGACACCTTTCCTGAAGCCTTTCTGAAAGCGGCTATCGCTACGGGAGAAGTATTTCCTGTTGAAGGTTGTGCGTTTCTCAGTGTTAGGGATGCGGATAAAAAAGGTGTTGTGAAGGTCGCTCGCGATTTGCTTAGCTTGGGTTTCGAGTTAGCGGCAACACGGGGTACAGCCAAAGTGATTGAAGCGGCAGGCTTGCCGGTGCACGCGGTGAATAAAGTGATGGAAGGTCGTCCGCATATTGGCGATATGCTGAAAAATGGAGAAATCTCCTTTATTGTGAATACCACAGAGGGAGCGCAGGCCATCGCTGACTCCTTTACCATTCGAAGAACAGCCCTTCAGCGTAAGGTTTGCTATACCACAACGATTAGTGGTGCAGAGGCCATTTGTATGGCGTTGCAATTCGGCGACGCGACAGCTGTGCGGTGTTTACAGGACATACATGGAGAACTGCAGCAATGAAAAGAGTTCCAATGACACTAAAAGGTGCGGAAGCCCTTCAAGAAGAACTAAAACACCTAAAAGGAACGGTGCGACCTCGTATCATATCGGCTATTGCTGAGGCTCGTGAGCACGGTGATTTAAAAGAAAACGCAGAATATCACGCGGCGCGTGAGCAGCAATCGTTTGCGGAAGGGCGGATTAAAGAAGTCGAAGGCAAACTTGCAGATGCTCAAGTTATCGACGTTTTAAGTATAGAAAACAAAGGTAAGGTCATCTTCGGCACCACCATTAAAATCATCAATGTTGAGACAGAGGAAGAGAAAACGTATCACATTGTTGGTGATGATGAGGCCGATATTAAGAAGGGGAAGCTATCTGTGAACTCGCCAATTGCACGAGGTCTTATCGGCAAAGAAGTTGGTGACGAGGTGACTGTCGAAACTCCGGCTAGAACAGTGGTTTTTGAGATCGCTGAAGTGTTATATATATAGAAACCTCTATTAGCCCTCGTCCCTCTTTCTGGTTTTTATAAGGCGCCTTGATTGCGTAAAATATTGGAGAGTTTGGGGTTGGGCTTGTCAGCCGCACGAAAGACGAGAGCGGTTTTCCCAATGACTTGAATTAGAATAGAAGATGTTAAGTCGCATACTTTGCCAATAAGGACCTTCTTATCTTCCCTATCTTCAACATTTATTCTGATTTTAATTAGTTCGTGATCTCTTAGAGCTCTTTCCAGCTCATGTAACACCCCTTTATTTAGCCCATTTTCAGCCACAGTGACGACGGGTTTAAGTTTGTGGCCAATGGCTTTGTATTGTTTCTTCTGACTATTGAGTAAACTCATCTTTGGTATCCGGTTAAACTGAAAGTGGGTGTATTCTACCTTACGTAGAGCCGCTAACACAGCTTATCCCTATGCATAGTTGAAACCTGTTATTTGGAGGTAATTATGTCCCGTAGTTCGAGTAGCAATAGATGGTTGCAAGAGCACTTTGACGATAGCTATGTGAAGCGCGCTAAAGAAAAAGGCTATCGCTCCCGCGCCTGCTTTAAATTACTTGAAATCCAAAAAAAAGACCGCATCTTCAAAAAAGGCATGACGATTGTTGATCTTGGTTCAGCCCCAGGGGGGTGGTCGCAGATTACCGCAGAAATCCTTGGTTCAGACGGGGTTCTTGTGGCGTCTGATATTTTACCGATGGATCCGCTGCCGGGGGTGACCTTTGTACAAGGAGATTTTACTGAGAATGCCGTCTATAGCGAGCTGTTGAAGCACACGCAGGATGGCTTGGTAGACTTTGTTATTTCTGATATGGCGCCTAATATGAGCGGGAATAAATCTCAAGATCAGGCGCGTTCAATGTATCTCGTTGAGTTGGCGCTGGATTTTGCAGTAACCGTACTGAAACCTGGTGGAGGCTTTCTGGTGAAAGTCTTTCAAGGGGAAGGTATTGATACATATAGAGCCAGCGTGCGATCAAGTTTTAATAAGTTGCAGTCAAGAAAGCCCGGCGCTTCTCGGCCTCGTTCCAGGGAAGTGTACCTGCTAGCAACAGGGTTTAGGCGACAATAACAGGGTAAAAATAGCGTTTTACTTTTCAGCGCTATACATTATAGTGTAACGATAAGACAAGAATAAACATTGATTCTATAAAGATTTATTAGGGAGCAAGTCCTTGAACGACATGGCAAAAAATCTCATCTTATGGCTAATTATAGCCATCGTACTCTTTTCAGTGTTTAACAACTTTAATGTACAGCCGACTGCGCTGAGGTTGGATTATTCCCAATTTGTTGAGGAAGTGGACAGAGGAAATGTTCGCAGAGCGATTGTGGGTGATCATCTCATCAGTGGTGAGCGCACCAATGGAGAAAAATTCGAGGTAATCATCCCGACAATTCCAGACCTTGGTTTAATGGGTGATCTACTAGAGCATAATGTGGTTATTGAGGGGCGTGAGCCTGAGCGCCAAAGCTTGTGGATGCAGCTTTTTGTTGCTGCATTTCCAATATTATTAATACTCGCCATTTTCATTTTCTTTATGCGTCAGATGCAAGGCGGCATGGGGGGCGGTCGTGGCGGCCCCATGGGCTTTGGGAAAAGCAAAGCACGCCTTTTAAGTGAAGATCAAATTAAAACAACCTTTGCCGATGTTGCCGGGGTTGATGAGGCAAAAGAAGAGGTTGCTGAACTCGTTGAATTCTTACGAGATCCGGGTAAATTTCAAAAGCTTGGCGGAAGAATTCCTCGTGGTGTACTTATGGTCGGCCAGCCTGGAACAGGTAAAACACTGCTTGCCAAAGCGATCGCGGGAGAAGCCAAAGTACCCTTCTTCTCTATTTCTGGTTCAGACTTTGTTGAAATGTTTGTGGGCGTGGGCGCTTCTCGCGTGAGAGACATGTTTGAGCAGGCAAAAAAGCAGTGTCCTTGCATTATATTTATTGATGAAATCGACGCGGTTGGCCGTTCTCGCGGGGGTAGTATGGGTGGCGGTAATGATGAGCGTGAGCAGACTTTAAACCAACTGCTGGTAGAAATGGACGGTTTTGAAGAGAATGACGGGGTGATTGTTATTGCTGCAACTAACCGCCCTGACGTGCTTGATGCTGCACTATTGCGGCCGGGTCGTTTCGATCGACAAGTTACAGTTTCCCTGCCAGACATTCGTGGTCGTGAGCAGATTTTGAAGGTACACATGCGCAATGTGTCTATAGCGGATGACGTTAATCCATCTATCATTGCGAGAGGGACGCCCGGCTTTTCAGGTGCAGACCTTGCCAATTTGGTGAATGAGGCTGCCTTGCTTAGCGCCAGAGCAAATCAGCGGCATGTAAGTATGGAGTGGTTTGATAAAGCGAAAGACAAAATCATGATGGGAACCGAGCGTAAAAACATGGTGATGTCTGATTTTGAAAAGAGCAACACTGCCTACCATGAGGCGGGCCACGCGATTGTTGGCCGCTTAGTTCCAGAGCATGACCCAGTATATAAGGTGAGCATTATCCCTCGTGGCCGAGCGCTTGGTGTGACGATGTTTCTGCCAACCGAAGACCGTTATAGCTTGAGCAAGCGACACATTGAATCTCAGATTTGTAGTTTATACGGAGGTCGCATTGCTGAGGAAATGACCCTGGGTTTTGACGGGGTTACTACCGGAGCATCCAATGATATACAGCGGGCAACAGAGCTAGCGCGAAACATGATTACCAAGTGGGGCTTGTCTGAGAAAATGGGGCCGCTTGCTTACAGTGAAGAAGAAGGCGGGGGGTTCATGGGCCAGAATACGAACCAAGCGAAGAATATATCTGCTCAAACAGCCCAAGAAATAGATGTAGAGGTCAGGGCGATTTCCGACACATGCTACCAAAGAGCCGAGAAGATCCTGAGTGATAATAAGGATAAGCTTGAGATGATGGCAAAGGCTTTGATTCAATACGAGACAATTGATGCGGCTCAAATTGATGAAATTATGAGTGGGAAAGCGCCAAGCCCGCCAAAGGGATGGGCTAATGGGGATTCAGATAGTGGTGAAGCTGGTGGTAATGATGAGGGCTCTCAATCTGCTCCCTCTTCTAGTGTATCCAGTGAGGGCTCGAATGGTGCAGACATCATTACAAAGCCTGGTGGCGCATAAGATTCTTGGTTAATACCAGAAGTTATCGCTAGTTTAAAGTTCAATTGCGGGTCGAGGGTTCTCGACCTGTCTAGCCCCTGTGTCATGGGCATTCTTAATATTACTCCTGATTCATTCTCGGACGGAGGGCTTTATCAGTCCCCTTCCGATGCTCTGCGCGCCGCAGAATTAATGGTTGGCGCAGGAGCGGCTATTATCGATGTGGGTGGAGAGTCGACTCGTCCTGGTGCAAAGCCCATAAGCCTTGAGCAGGAGTTGAATCGGGTAATTCCTGTAATAGAGTCATTGGCTCGAAATATAGATGTGTTAATTTCTGTAGATACTAGCTCTCCGCTTGTCATTCGTGAAGCATGCCGTGTTGGTGCTGGCTTGATTAATGATGTGAGATCGCTCGCTCGTGAAGGAGCGCTTGGGGCGGCCCGGGAAACAGGGCTTCCTGTCTGCTTGATGCATATGCAAGGTAGGCCTGAAACAATGCAAGGGGCTCCCTCCTACCGAAATGTTGTGACAGAGGTTTTAGCTTTTTTGGATGAGCGGGTTGAAGTGTGCCGTCAGGCGGGTATCGCTCACGATAAAATATTGCTGGATCCGGGTATAGGTTTTGGTAAGAGTCTCGCTGATAATCTATGCTTATTAAAAAACCTTGAGACCTTGGTTGATAGGGGCTTGCCGGTTTTATTGGGAGCATCTCGCAAATCTATGATTGGTGCGGTGATAAATCGTAATGTCGATGAGCGACTTTATGGTGGTCTCGCTATTGCGGCTTTAGCGGCATCCAAGGGCGTCAAAATCATTCGAACTCATGATGTGGCCGCAACGGTAGATGCCGTCAAAATGGCGGATGCGATTTCAACGAGTGTCCTTCACTGCCAGTAATTAAAGGTATTTGTTTCAATGACAAGAAAATATTTTGGAACTGATGGTATTAGAGGTTTAGTCGGTACTGAGCCAATCACGCCAAATTTTGTAATGCAGCTTGGCTGGGCGGTAGGCAAGGTGTTTGCAAAGCAGTCTCCGGGTGATGCCAAGATTCTCATCGGAAAAGATACGCGGATTTCTGGTTACATGTTTGAGTCAGCGCTTGAGGCCGGCTTGTCGGCTGCGGGTGTAGATGTTCGATTGTTGGGTCCTATGCCTACGCCAGCCATTGCGTATTTGACGCGAACATTTCAAGCTCAAGCGGGAATAGTTATCAGTGCTTCCCATAATCCCTACCATGATAATGGCATAAAGTTTTTTTGTGGCACTGGTGCAAAGCTTCCTGACGAAGTGGAGCTAGAAATTGAATCGTATTTGGACAAGCCAATGACTACGATGCCTTCTCATGACTTAGGTAAAGTGAAGCGCATTGAAGGAGCTCGAGGGCGTTATATTGAGTTCTGCAAAAGCACGGTTCCATATAATTTGAGCTTAAAAGGTTTAAAGGTGGTGCTAGATTGTGCTCATGGCGCGACTTATCACATTGCACCGGATGTTTTTGATGAATTGGGCGCAGAAGTGATTTCGTTGGGCGTTGAACCTAATGGGTTTAATATTAATGAAGAGCGCGGGTCCACATCTCCAGAAGCCCTACAGCGCGCAGTGTTGGAACATGGTGCAGACTTGGGTATCGCGTTTGATGGCGATGGTGATCGAGTGGTCATGGTGGATCATGCGGGTCAATTGGTTGATGGTGACGAGTTGCTCTATGTGATTGTTCGCGAGGGCCTCGACGGGAAGAAGTTTCGCGGAGGAGTCGTAGGTACATTGATGTCTAACCTTGGGTTAGAGGTGGCCTTGGCTGAGCTTGGCGTAGAGTTTACTCGCGCAAAAGTAGGGGATCGCCATGTAATGGAATCCTTGAAAAAATTTGGTTGGCGTCTGGGTGGAGAGTCATCCGGGCATATTATTTGTTTGGATAAGACCACCACTGGAGATGGGATCATTGCGGCTCTTCAAGTGGTTACGGCAATGCGTAGGCAGGACTTTAGTTTGCGCGATATGCTTAGGGGGATGGAAAAATACCCCCAGAGCTTGGTTAACGTAAAAATGTCGAAGCGCTGTGACCCACTCGGAAATCTGACCGTGCAGAAGGCGGTTGCCGATGCAGAGGGGGAGCTAGGGAGTCATGGACGGGTTTTGCTTAGGCTGTCTGGTACTGAGCCAGTTGTTCGCGTGATGGTAGAAGGGGTAGATGATACTCAGGTTGAAAAGCTCGCTCATGATGTTGCCGAGGTTGTGCGGGAAGCGTTGGGGTAGTCACGCTGATTGCGAATAATACTTTTTTTTGCGGCTTTTTTGAGATAGAATCGCGCGCTTGCTTCAGGTATTAAGGTAAGGCATCGTAAATGCGGCCCAAGCTCGTAATTGGAAATTGGAAAATGAACGGCAACAAGGACGCTAT
>JAESUE010000091.1 GCA_016763235.1 Pseudomonadales bacterium | reverse complement strand
TAGCTACGCCGTATTGACCGACGATGAAAAGGAGTTGGGTGTGTGCATGTTGGATATTGGTGGTGGAACTACCGATATAGCGATATTCACCGGTGGCGCTATTCGTCACACAGCTGTAATTCCCATCGCGGGGGATCAAGTAACCAATGACATCGCCATGGCCTTGCGAACCCCAACACAACATGCTGAGGATATAAAAATTAAATACGCTTGCGCCTTAACTCAGCTGGCCGGGCCTGATGAGCGTATTAAAGTGCCAAGCGTTGGCGATAGGCCTCCCAGAGACCTTTCCCGGCAAGCGTTGGCAGAGGTGGTCGAGCCACGTTATGAAGAACTTTTTACACTCGTTCAAGCTGAACTGCGGCGAAGTGGTTTCGAAGAACTTATTTCGGCGGGTGTTGTTTTGAGTGGCGGCTCGTCAAAGATGGAAGGTGTCGTTGAGCTGGCAGAGGAAGTATTTCATATGCCAGTGAGGTTGGGCGAACCTAAAGGAATCCTAGGGCTTACGGACGCAATTCTTGATCCTATTTATGCCACAGGGGTGGGCTTGCTACTTTACGGGCAAAAGGAGCTTCAGGAGAAGGGAACAAGCGCCACTAGCATAAAAGACAAGAATTTTATTCAACGCGTTAAGCACTGGGTTAAAGGCAATTTCTAGTTACTATTTTTTATTTAAATCAAAGGAAGATAGATATGTTTGAGTTAATTGATAACGAACCACAAACTGCGGTCATTAAAGTATTTGGTGTGGGTGGTGGTGGTGGTAATGCCGTTGAGCATATGCTGCAGAATGACGTTAACGGGGTTGAGTTTATTTGTGCCAACACCGATGCCCAAGCACTGCAGGGACTGCAGTCGCGTACACTCTTGCAGCTGGGAAGCGAAATAACAAAAGGCCTAGGTGCCGGTGCAGATCCAGAAGTTGGCCGCCAATCTGCACTGGAAGATCGTGAAAGAATTGAAGAGGTGCTTGCAGGCACTGATATGCTGTTTATTACCGCTGGTATGGGTGGCGGTACAGGAACAGGTGCCGCGCCAGTGGTGGCGAGTATTGCAAAAGACATGGGGATTCTGACCGATGCCGTTGTCACCAAGCCCTTCTCTTTTGAAGGACGTAAGCGCATGCGTGTGGGGGAGGCAGGAATTGCAGAACTTTCTCAGCATGTTGATTCACTCATTACCATTCCAAACGAAAAGTTACTGCCTGTGCTTGGGAAAAACACCAGCCTGTTGGAGGCATTTAAGGAGGCGAATAATGTTCTTCTTGGAGCAGTGCAGGGAATTGCCGATCTAATCATCCGCCCTGGAATGATCAACGTTGATTTCGCTGACGTTAGAACAGTAATGTCGGAAATGGGTATGGCGATGATGGGAACAGGCGTAGCCAGTGGGGAAGACCGAGCGCGCGAAGCGGCCGAAGCAGCAATAAAAAGTCGTTTACTTGAAGATGTTGACCTCCAAGGCGCTCGCGGCATACTTGTGAACATTACCGCTGGCGAAGATCTGGGTTTGGGTGAGTTTTCGGAAGTGGGCGACACCATTGAAGGGTTTGCATCCGACAATGCTACGGTTGTCGTGGGCACCGTTATTGACGAGTCAATGGGTGACAAGCTTAAAGTGACCGTCGTTGCTACTGGTTTGGGTGGGTCGGTTGTTGAAGAAGTTCGCGGCGCCAGGAAGGGGGTTCGCGGGATTCCATTGGAAAGCGATGGTTCAGTGAAGTATAGCGAGCTTGACCGGCCAGCGATTGATCGTGTTGCAGGTAAAAGTATTCGTTCTCATTCTGCTGTCACCAGTACCGCATTATCTGAAGATATGGATTACTTAGATTTACCCGCTTTCTTGCGCCAGCAGGCAGACTAGAAAACGCAAAGCTTGCCAGCAATGTGTTAATGTCCTTGAAGCGGCATTGGCTCAATTGCGGGCTTTGCACGGAAGCAAAGTCTAAGAAGTCGTTGGTTTATCAATCGAGACAGCTCGTGTTCAGGTAGTGGGGCGCATACTTGCTATCAACTACGAGATTATCGATGATCTGACTTTTATTGAGTGAAGTATGTACAAGCCGCTGACTAATTTACAAAGTGGTTTGACAACTTCCTCAGCCGATTTATTTGGGGCGTCAGACTAAAGGAAGAACACTATGATTCGCCAAAGAACACTCCAAAACAGCATTAAGGGTACAGGAATCGGCCTGCACAGTGGCAGCAAGGTTTATTTAACCTTACGCCCCGCCCCTGTAAATACGGGCATTGTATTTCGTCGCGTGGACCTTGATCCAGTGGTAGAAATAAAAGCAAGCGCCGAAAATGTTGGTGACACCGTTCTTTCCACAAACCTGGTGAAGAGTGGTGTGCAGGTGAAGACAGTAGAGCATCTATTGTCTGCGATGGCGGGTTTGGGAATTGATAATGCCTACGTGGAATTAACAGCGCCTGAAGTGCCTATTATGGACGGCAGTGCGGGGCCATTTGTTTTTCTTATCCAAGCCGCAGGCATTGCTGAACAGGAAGAAGCGAAGAAATTTATTCGCATCAACCGGGAAGTGTCTGTTTGTGATGGTGATAAAACCGCTACCTTCCTACCCTTTAATGGCTTTAAAGTGGGCTTTGATATTTCTTTTGATCATCCCGCATTTAAAAACAGCGCACAGGTTGCGTCTGTTGATTTTTCCAGCACATCCTTTGTTAAAGAAGTAAGCAGGGCGCGTACTTTTGGTTTTATGAAAGATATTGAAGCCCTGCGCAAGAAACAGCTGGCACTTGGTGGCAGTGCTGATAACGCGATTGTTATTGGGGATGAGGGCATTCTGAATGAAGATGGCTTGCGTTATGAAGATGAGTTCGTAAAACATAAAGTGCTTGATGCGATTGGCGACCTCTATTTGCTAGGCCACAGCCTGATTGGAGAGTTCCAAGGGCACCAGTCGGGACACGCGCTCAATAACCTGTTGGTTCGTCAGCTTTTAAAAGAACCCGATGCATGGGATCTGCTTACTTTCGAAGGTGCGGCTAATGCACCCATTTCCTACATGAAGCCTGTTTTTGCAGCTGAAGCATAGGCCCAGTTCTTAAAATATACCCAGTAACACCTCGGCTCACGCTCAAATTCGCGCATAACAGCGTTAAAAAATGATCGTTTATAGGTATAAACTCACATTTTTCGCCTTGTTCTGCTCAAATTTGACCGCAACCTGAGCAGTTACAGAGCTTTCTGAGCTGTTACTGTACCCATAGCATTAATAGATCGGCGTGCTAATAAGGCCGGAATATATAACGCTATGGGTGTGGCATCGGTTTCCTGCCGGTGCTATACCCTCCTTTCCTTTTATTAGTTATTCAGCTCTTGCGGCAATGCGAGTGTAAGTTGAGTGGCTTATTTCTCTGATTCTTCGGTAGAAATGCAGGCATGTTTTGCCAGACGCTGCAGAGCCTCTGAGAGCGTTTTATCGTCTTCCATTTTTGCTGTTTCGATTAAGAGCTCACTATATTCAAGGCTTATTTTTTTTGGCTTGGGTAAGTGGCGTTTTACTACCTTAGTGATTGAACGAAGATTTGTCAGGGTGCTGATCGTATTAATCTCACTAAACTCAGAATGGTTTTTAAGCTTTAAGATCAAGTGCCTAGTGTGAAATCGTAGCTTGCTCGACCAGCTTGCGCTATCGCAAAGGATGACCAGTTTTCCATATTCATAGGATGAAACCTGGAAGTGTTGGCTAAAAGAAGGGGGGAGATACCGTGTAACAATTTGTTCAAGAGTGCGCAAATAGTGAGCAAATGCTAGAGTATTATAGAGGGCACTACCTTTCTTGTTGATCTTGAGTAGCTTGCTGGCGGCTTGAGGTTTTTTCATGGGGGTCGATTAGCTTGTTGAATAATGGTTGTTGCGTCAGTAAAAGAGCGAATCCTGTAGCTGTTCAGATTGCGTTTAAATTTGAGCAGAACAAGGCAAGAAATGTGAGTTTATACTTATAAATGATCACTTCTTAACGCCGTTATGCGCGAATTTGGACGTGAGCTGAATAGTTACAAAGAATCAATTGGCGACGGTAACGAGTGTTTGAAACAATTGTAAGTATCCATAGAGAGCCTGGCTCCTTTATAACCGGTGGACGTTCATATGTCTGAAACGGCAACAGATCTGGCGCTGGTTGAGCGTGTCCAACAGGGTGATAAGCGGGCTTTCGATCTTCTGGTGAAAAAATACCAGCATAAAGTCTTGACCGTGGTCGGGCGCTACATTTCTGATCACGGTGAAGCCCAAGATGTCACTCAGGAAGCTTTTATCAAGGCTTACCGTGCCCTCCCTAGGTTTCGGGGCGATAGTGCTTTTTATACCTGGATTTACCGGATCGCTATCAATACCGCCAAAAATTATCTTGTCAGCAGAGGGCGCAGACCCCCTGCTAGTGATATTGATGTTGCCGATGGGGAACTTTTTGAAACAGGGCAGCGTCTAAGGGATGTTAGCTCACCGGAAGCGCAGCTGCTCACCGATGAAATTCAACGCACAATATGGCAAGCACTGGATGAATTATCAGAAGATTTACGTGCAGCACTAACCTTGCGTGAGTTTGAAGGTCTGAGCTACGAGGAAATAGCAGAAATTTTAGGCTGCCCAGTAGGTACGGTTCGCTCCCGAATTTTTCGTGCTCGTGAAGCGATTGATGCAAAGCTGGCCCCCTTGATCGATAATAGCTAGTGAGGCATGTGTAAATAATTGCATATTGAGAAAGCCCAATGACAGATGAATTCTATGAAGAAATTTCGGCACTGGCTGATGGCGAAGTATCCGAGCTTGGACTTCGTAAAATCCTGCTGGAAATAGACGCCAAGCCAGAGGCAGCACAAAAGTGGGCGCGTTATCATACAGTGAAGGCCGCATTTCGCCATGAGACGCTAAGCAGTGTTGATCTCGGTAAACGTATTCAAGTAGCACTGGCTGATGAGCCAGTTTATAGTGCCAATGTTGTCATAGGTGGGTGGGGTGAAGCTCCTTCTACGCCTAATCCTTCGTCTTCAAAGCAGGCAGGCTCCGATGAGAAAAAGCCTGTGTTGGCCTTTTTACATTCGATGGGGAAGCCGCTTTCCAGCGCCGCTTTAGCTGCGTCGGTAACTCTAGCGGCGGTATTAAGTTGGCAAGAATTCAAACCCTCTGATGAATTGGTCTCTCCACCTATTGTTGCGTCGGTTCAGCAGCCGATACAGAGTCAATCAGCTTACTCTCGCCCATCTGGCAATGTTATAGAGGCTCAGACTGTTTCTACGCAAAGATCCGGTGGTGCTGGAAATGTTAGCAGAATATTGACTCAGCCAAGAGTGGTGAGCGCTACTGACCACTCATCGGCGGCTTCCAGTCGGCGATTTCAGGTTTATATGATCTCTCATGCCAACCATGTTTCTGTGGCGAACAGTGCTGGGATGATGCCATTTGCTCGCCTTGTCAGTGCGGGAGAAAAGTAAATGGTAACACCGCATCTCACGCTCAAATTTGTGCATAACGGCGTTAAAAAATGATCATTTAACCATTTAACCATATAAACTACCATTTTCCGCCTTGTTCTGCTCAAACTTGAACGCAACCTGAGCAGTTCCAGAGTTCGCTGAGTAGTTACAGTAAATGTACCTTCGAGAGTCTTAAAGTTGATGATGTCTTTTGCCGATCGCCGATTTAGAGTTTATGGAACAATTTTTCTGTGCTTGTTGCTAAGCGAGCAGCTTAGCGCATCTAACCCAAGCCCAGACTCCGATGTCATTAAAAAGCTGAGCGCTTCTCAGCTCTTAAAGAGTATGTCCGATGCCTCTAGAACTGCTTCCTATAATGGCCGTTTTATCTATATGGCGAACGGTAAGTTGCGCTCCTTAAAAGTTATTCATACTAATCATGATGGTCAAGAATTTGAACGCCTAAAGCCTTTAAGTGGTGGCGGGCCTGAAATTCTTCGTAAAGGCAATGAACTTATTTGTATTCATCCGAGTGGGGATTTTACGCGTATAGAGAACAGTATCCCCACCGGGCTATTTTCCAATAAGTTTTCTAATATTGACGAGGGCATTGATTCAATTTATCAGCTGGTACATAAAGGAAAGGGTCACATAGCGGGGAGAATTGCGACAAAGTATTTGATGCGGCCGCAAGATGAATATCGATATGCCCATATTATATGGCTGGATGACGAAAGTGGATTATTGCTTAAAACGACATTGTTAGGCGGTAAGGGTCAGGATTTGGAGACTTTTGAGTTTGTCGAGTTGAATGTTGGGGTGGACGTCCCTCAAAACCTATTTGATTATCAATCTGACAGTGATGTAAATAAGTCACTTGTGGTGAACCTTAGCGGCAAAATGTCTACTAACCTGGATTCAGGCTGGAAAGCAGAGTGGGTGCCCGACGGTTTTAATATGGCCGCTTGTGATGTGCGACGTTTATCTGCTGAAAGTGCAGAGGTTAACGCATTGGTTTACAGTGATGGAATGAGTTCCTTCACCATTTATATAGAGCCTTTTTCACCATCTAAAGAAAATGAGCCCATGCCTCAAAGTCATCATGGCGCAACGGCCATATATAGCCGTAATGTTGATGATGGCAGTGGCAAGATAATGGTAACGGTTGTGGGAGAGCTGCCCATGAGCGCGATCAAGAAGATTGGGGCCTCGGTGGTGCGGAAAAAATAATTAATTAGAGGCTCACCTATTTGATTAGAGGCTCACCTATTTGATTAGAGGCTCACCTATTTGATTAGAGGCTCACCTATTTGATTAGAGGCTCACC
>JAESUE010000010.1 GCA_016763235.1 Pseudomonadales bacterium | reverse complement strand
GTTGGGTACGACTGCATGGATGTAGGAGGTAGAGCAGCGCATGGAGCAGCTGCCGAGAACGAAGTGAAACCCAACAATTTTGAAATGAGCGTTGCCACTTAATTGATGGTGATGTAGATTCCTGAATTAAAATTGCTACGGGATTAAATAAAGCGCCAACCCCTAACCCGGCACCATCGTTCATGATGTTGGGTTTCACTTCGTTCTACCCAACCTACAGAATTTTCTACGCCATTTTAAGCTCCAAAACTTGCGTTAATATACGCTTTCTTACATAGATTTTAGCCATGCCGATAAATCCAGAGCCCTAGGTTTCACCATTCTCTCGGGCTCCGCTCCCGACTCGGCTCGACCTGTTCCGACCAGGCAGCCGAATCTAGGCTATCGAATGCTTCATACCACTTCATGTTTCACGTAAATTCAACAAAACCCATCGGGTAAATATTTTAAGTCTTCAGGTTCGTCAATATCGTTAAGTTCTTTTAATGCCGCAAAACGCCAATTCATTGCTGCAATTTTCTGTTTCGTCAGCATGGCGACTTTATCGGTGCTCCATGGAATTCCTGAAAAAACAGCATGTTGATATTGGTTTAAGCCCAATAAAGCATAACCACCATCTGATACAGGCACCATACAAACGTCGTTATCCCGAAGGCTTTGAGCAACGTTTTTTAGGCAAGCACTATCCAATGCGGGGCAGTCGGTGCCCATTAATAGCACCGTTTCTCCGCCATCAGTCACCCGTTGTGCAGCCCGCGATAAGCGCTCACCAAGATCACCATCGCCTTGCTCCGTCCAGTGAATACCATCGGGAATTGAAAACGAGCTCCATATTGGGTGCTGCGCATCCGGTGTTACACATAATTCAACGCTACCAATATTTGCTAATACAGCCTGATTCAGCGCATGTTGAAATAACGTGGCGGCAAGATCTGCCGCACCCTGTTCACCGAGCTTGGGAATTAAACGTGTTTTAGCAAAACCTGCTAAGGGTGCTTTCACAAATAGAACGATTCGAAGAGCTTTCACCGATAAAGCTCCGCTAATTTTTCTGCGGGCATCCCGAACCAATAAAATAAACGCAGCCGCCACATTAAACAAATAGTCCGCCAGATTCCGTAGGTTTCCCAGCGCCGCCCCGACGTTGATACTTTTTGCTTCACACAATACGGTGGTGACTGTTTCTTAAGACATGCTGATAATTCTATATCTTCCATCAACGCTTGTTCAGGAAAACCGCCCGCCTTTTCAAAACTTTCCCGGCGCACAAATATGGCTTGATCACCCGTCGCAATGCCGGTCAACCGAGACCGATAATTCATAAACCACGCCACCACTTTCAGCATGTCCTTTGCCCCTCTAATATTTACGTCGAATCGCCCCCAACAGTTTTTTTTGCTACGCAATGCGCGAAGCACTATATCGTCGGCATTTTCAGGCAGCTGGGTATCAGCATGAAGAAAAAGAAAAACATCTGCCTTTGCAACCTTTGCTCCGGCATTCATCTGAAAAGCACGCCCTCGTTTTGTCGTGAGAACGGTAAAACCAATGGCATCTGCCAATGCAGCGGATTGATCATCACTGCCACCATCCACCAATAAGACCTCACACCCTTTTCGTTTCCATGCCAATAAATGCTGCAAAAGCGCCGGCATATTTTCTTCTTCGTTCAACATGGGTACGATAATAGAAAGTGATGGGATATTATTATTTTTTATCATTGAGCAGCCAGTTGTAGTCTAAAAATTCAAACTCTATTTTTCCAGCTTGTATATTTTCTACATCTGCTTTGTTTAATCCCATCTCCTCGGCATGTTGAATAAATAATTCTTGTATTGAGTGAATTCCTTGCCAACCTTTTTCAAAATCCTCTCGATACCATTTGAATATGGAGGACACTTGAAGTTCATCCTTTTTAAGACGATTTCGACGATGGTCAGATAAAAACAAGCGGGTTTGATCCTTGAGTTGTTCATCAAGTTTTGCGGCAGAATAGGCTTCTGCACGCAACGCTGGGCAGCCGATACTGGCGCAATTTACGGCAAAATGAATTCGTGGGTCGTTATAGCGACCTGAATGTCGAATTAAATCTTGTTCAATGTCATCTAATGAAAGCATTTTTCCAAACAAAGGAATAAATGTTTTACTCCACGGTGAGCGTAAAAAGCTGCCTAAATCTTTAATCGATTTTATATCAGGGTAGCGGGTTAGAATAAATTCCACTGTCCACGCATTGTAGGCATTAATTAGAAAGGCCAGTTGTTGGGACTTATCCCATTGGTCAAATGTAACCTGACTAACACGGGATAATTTATCTAAATAAACTTTTAAAGTAGCACGTTCTTTTGCCATCCCTTGGTAATCCACCTCCGTGGCAACACCATGATTTATATTAATGACGTGGCGTTTAAGAAGTTGATCCCATTGCGTGTGATTAAACGCATTTTCAGCAAGCGCTTGAAGGCTCGTGATGCTAAGCAGCAATATTATCAATAAACGTTTTATCATTATTTTATAGCCTCCAAGCGTGATATTTTTCTAGCCAAATAAGTGATTTTTTCGGAGTATGGGCACGCTTCCACTCCCCTGCTGCATACTTATTCGCTTCCGCCCACGTTGGGTAGGTATGAATGGTTCCCAATATTTTATTTAGCCCTAAACCGTGTTTCATCGCGAATACAAATTCAGCGAGTAAATCACCGGCATGTTCGCCAACGAGGGTGACGCCTAAAATACGATCCTTGCCGGGTACGGTGAGTATTTTTACAAAACCATATGCGGCACTGTCAGCGATGGCTCGATCTAAGTCATCAATGCCGTAGCGCGTTACTTCATAGGGGATGCCTTGCTCATTCGCTTCTTGTTCATTAAGACCAACACGCGCCACTTCTGGATCAACAAACATTGTCCACGGCACCACGCTATAATCGACTTTAAAGCGTTTAAATTGCCCGAATAAGGCATTCACAGCGGCATACCACGCTTGGTGGGCGGCAATATGAGTGAATTGATAAGGGCCAGCGACATCTCCTGCCGCATAAATATTGGGGTATAAGGTTTCTAAGTATTCATTGGTGATAACGGTGCGATGGGTTTCAATGCCGAGTTCTTCCAAACCATAACCCTGAAGGCGGGCAACGCGGCCCACAGCGCAAATTAATTCATCAAATTCAATACGTTTCTCTTCTCCCTGAAATTCAACAATAATAAATTTTTGATCCCCGTGTTTTTCGCAGCGCAGTGCATTGTGCTCAGTAAGAACCTGAACACCATCGCGCTCAAAATTAGTCTTCACGAAGCTGGAAACCTCTTCATCCTCACGGCGCATAATGCGAGCGCCACGCTCCACTTGCGTAACCTGACTACCCAGTCGAGCAAAACTTTGTGATAACTCACACCCTATTGGCCCGCCACCGAGCACCACTATCCGCTTGGGTACTTCATCTAACT
This sequence comes from Pseudomonadales bacterium, assembly GCA_016763235.1. GTDB lineage: Bacteria > Pseudomonadota > Gammaproteobacteria > Pseudomonadales > UBA3067 > UBA3067. Next base: position 2,286 of record JAESUE010000010.1, on the reverse strand, counting down.
TGGCAAATTCATCCCAAAGCGTATCGCTGGTAACATACCCCACATCGTCTATTCCAGGCAGCGGAGGCACGAACGGGCGAGCACCCGTTGCAATCACGATGCTGCGACTGGTCAGGCGTTGTGTACCGCCTTCATTAAGTGCAATTTCCACCGTCCAGGGGTCAATTATTTTCGCATAACCTTGCAACACCTCTGCGCCTAACTCGGTGTAACGCTCGACACTATCATGGGGTTCTACTGCGGCGATAACGTCATGAATGCGCTGCATAACTTTACGAAATGAAAATACCGGCTCCATTTTATCTAAACCGTATTGCTCTGCATGACGCATTTGATTTGCTAGCTTGGCACTCTTGATTAAGGCTTTGCTGGGTACGCAACCATAATTAAGACAATCACCGCCCATTTTATGGGCTTCCACCAAGGTCACCTTCGCCTTAACAGCAGCCGCGATATACGTCGTTACCAAACCACCCGCACCCGCACCAATAACAATCAAATTGCGATCAAACTTTGCAGGTCGCTGCCAACGGGCATAGACCCTGCGCGCTTGAACCCTGGCAATCACCCACTTTGCCAATAAAGGGAAAACACCCAATAGCGCAAAAGACAAGATTAAACCCGGTGACAAAATGCCCGACAAACTATCCAACTGAGCAAGTTGGGTTCCGGCATTTACATACACCAAAGTACCTGCCAACATACCTAGTTGGCTGACCCAATAAAATGTGGCCGCAGAAATACGCGTTAAACCCATAAGTAAATTAATCAGGAAAAAGGGGAACACCGGCACTAAACGCAAGGTGAACAAATAAAAGGCACCGTCCTTTTCGATACCCTCATTAATGGCCTTTAAGCGCTCGCCAAAACGTCCCTGCACGCTATCTCGCAAAATATAACGTGAGACAAAAAAGGCCAATGTCGCCCCAATCGAACTGGCAAAGGAAACAATTAACGTGCCCGTGAGCAAACCAAATAATGCCCCCGCAGCCAGCGTCATAACCGCTGCGCCAGGTAGGGATAAAGCGGCCACCAATACATAGATTAGAAAAAAGGCCCCAGCAACAAGAATAGGGTCATCGGCTCGCCACGCTTCGAACTGTACAAGCCCACCTTTAAGGCCTTTTAGAGTAAGGAGCTGTTGCAGATCGAACATAAAAAACACACCCACTAATAGTGCTATGCCGACGAGTAATAATAGTTTTTTCATTTATATATCCCGTTTCAAATTTGAGATAGCCAGATTAAAGCGCACCGCCACAACTACTGCCTTGGCCAGCAGTACAACCATAACAATGCTCTGCAACACAAATCGCTTTTTGCGCCGCATCGTCTGATAAAAGATCACTTAAGTGAGGCTTCGACTCGCCAGCAAGGGTCAAGCCTAACTGTTGATTAAAGTCACAATCATAGAGCCCCCCTTGCCAATCAACACTGACCATCGATCGACACATCACTCCGGCTAAATTGCTTTCCAAATAATTATCTCTTAATAAATGCATGTAATCGTGAAACTGGCCTTTTGAAATAAGCGTTGAACCAAAGCGCTGGATAGGCATATTCGCTAAGGCATACAGTTCGTTAAAAACAATACCAAAATGATCAAACAACTCCCGCTTGTAATCAGCCTGCAAGGTGATTTGATCGGGTGGCAACGATGGCCCTTGTGGGTTGTAAACCAAATTCAACAGCAAGCCACTATCGGCTTGGCCATAACCCAGCGCATTAAGTGCTTGCAAGGCGGCAATACTTTTATCGAAGACCCCTTTACCCCGTTGTTTATCCACATTTTCAAGGGAATAGCAGGGCAAAGATGAAACCACCTCCACGTGATTCTCAGCAAGAAACTCCGCCAAGCCCTCTTGATCTGGTTCGAACAAAATAGTCAAATTACAACGATCAATCACCCGAATACCTTCTGCTCTAGCCGCTTTAATCAACGGCCTAAAGTGCTCATGCATTTCCGGTGCGCCGCCTGTCAGATCAAGGGTTTTTATGTCGCATGCTTTCATCACAGGGACAATGAGTTCAAGGGTTTTTTCATCCATCATTTCTGTGCGGTGCGGGCCAGCATTCACATGACAATGTAAGCACCGCTGATTACAGCGGTAGCCCAAGTTCACTTGTAATGTTTCAATAGAATGGCGGCGTATTGCCGGAAAGTCAGTGACTTCCAATAATGGCAAGGTAGCGTGCATAGATTACTCCGATAGGGTTTGATCTTGATTTTTGACTTTCTATTCTGTCGCGCTCAATGCTCGATATATTACAAAAAAATAAAAATAT
>JAESUE010000090.1 GCA_016763235.1 Pseudomonadales bacterium | reverse complement strand
TTCAATCATTTTCTTGGCGAGTAGGTAAGTCGCTTCGGCATTACCAAAACCAGCATCGATATCAGCAATAATAGGTACAACATGCGTCACGAAACCATCAATTTGGCCTTGAAGCTCTTTTGCTTTAGCAGAATCGCCTGCTGTGTTAGCGCTATCAAGCTGACGGAATAAGCCACCAAGTTCACGCGCATCGGCTTGACGAAGAAAGGTGTAAAGTTCTTCGATGAGGGCAGATACAGATGTTTTTTCGTGCATTGATTGATCAGGAAGAGGGCCGAAATCAGAACGCAGCGCAGCAACCATCCAACCTGACAAGTAAAGGTACTTGCGATCGGTATTGCTGAAGTGCTTCTTGATAGAGATCATCTTCTGTTGACCAATAAAACCATGCCAGCAGCCCAGAGATTGGGTGTACTGTGAAGGATCGGCATCGTAAGCGGCCATATCTGCACGCATGATGCCTGCAGTGTATTTGGCAATATCCAAACCGGTATGAAAACGGTTTTGTAATCGCATGCGAGCTGCCGACTCTGGATTGATTGCTCTCCAGGGGCTGCCATTAGATTCGCGTAATGCGGCTACTGCTTCGATGTCTTTTTGGTACTGTGACATGGTATGTCCTCAAAAAGTGAAATTTGATTCGTAAACAAGCACTGCCTATGAAATGCGGCATGCTTTTCTTGATCGCAATTCTTGCTGCTCGATTAAGAGGGCGCAATGATAAAGCTATTCGGGTGATTTATATAGTTAATGGATATTATACTTGGTATTCATATTGTGAATGGTGTAACTGATTGCACACATCTTGTAACTTAACAGTGGCGCTTGGAACGTTTAACAGCGCGTTGCACTTCTATACTTAAGTGGTGAGTGTTCAGTGGATTGATACCCTGAGCCGTTATTTCGTGTTTTGCTATTCACCCTGCATAAGTGAAAGTTTATGGTTTGGAGTCCCAATTTTAAAAAGAGTAAGCCTATCGTGCGGCGTTCTTCGCGAGAGCAGGTTTTTATGCTTAATAAATGCTTCAGAAGCGTGGCTGGGTTCTTTAACTTAGAACCACTGGACGCTTGTCGGGTGTTGCGCAAACAATTGCCACAATATATTCCTATTGCGTCAAAACTCGCTATCGTGATTACCAGTTTGGTGACATTCGGGATACTGGTGGTGGGTATTACGGTGGGAACTAATCAAATTCGATTGCTGGAGACGGAACTTAACAAATTTGCGTTGACCTTATTGCAGCAAATGGCGGATTCCGCAAAAGAACCTTTATTGGCGGGTGATCAATTGAATTTGGAAATGGTCACCCATGGTGTTATCACGCATGAAGGCATCCTAGGTTCAGCAATTTATGATGACGAAGGTCAAATGCTGACGCAAGATGGACGCCAGGTTTCTATTACACCTGAAGAATTCATGCTTAGCCTGAAAAAAAATGGTAATGCGAGTTACGCAATTTTACCCCAAAAGAAAGCGGTTTTTGCGAAGAAGGCAACCACTGCATACCTTTATCCCCTATATTCCGGAGACCTGAAAGCGGGATATGTTTTACTGGTATTTGATAAATCGAGCCTTACCAAGGCCCGTCGGGATACGGTATTTACCATCACATTGGTAACCGTTCTTATGGCATTTGGTGGAATGCTGGTATCAGTGTATTTAAGCTATTGGCTGACAAAACCTATAAATCAAATTTTGGATGCGAGTAAAGCCATCTCCGAAGGGCGTTATGATGTGAATCTTTCTGAGCGCCGGAATGATGAGCTAGGCATATTAATGAGTTCAATGAACAAAATGGGGCAGGGGCTGTTACAAAAACAGCAAGTAGAAGAAGTGTTCTCCCGTTATGTATCGCCACAAGTTGCACGCAAGGCAATTGGTGACCTCACTAGTTTAGAAGAGGTAAAGCTAGGTGGCAGGCATATAGATGCCAGCGTGTTGTTTGCAGATATTGTGGGGTTTACCTCGTTATCAGAAAGTATGCCTGCTGATGAGATAAGCGAATTACTTAATTACTACTTTTCGCTTATTGAAAAGTCAACCGAGTTTTGTCACGGCTACATTGATAAATACATCGGCGACTGCGCCATGATTGTATTTGGCGTTCCTTATGAGGTGGATGACCATCGCTTTAATTCATTAAGTTGTGCATGGATGATTTTGCAAGTAGTGGAACAGATTAATGTCGTTCGAAAATCAAAAGGGCTGCCTATTGTTGAGCTTCGAATCGGCGCTAATAGTGGGTCGATGTTGGCGGGCAATATAGGGTCTAAAAACCGCATGGAATATACCGTGGTGGGGGATGCCGTAAATCTGGCGTCGCGTTTATCCCATGCGGGCGGTTCGGGTGAAATAATTTTAACCGGAACAGTGTTTGAACATAGCTCCGTAAGGGACAAAATAGCGGCAACCGCCCAAGGAGAAATACAATTAAGAGGGAAGTCCAAGCCTAGTCGGGTTTTTTCACTTGATGATATATGTGATCCCTTTAAGCAAGATATGTTGGAAAAAATAAAAGAACTTGTCGCCGATAATAAATAGGAAATAGCGCATAAGCATGGATGATAATTCGCAGAAAAAAACTCAATGTTTCGTTTTTGCCAACACTATGGCTGCGCGACAACACGTTACACTTGCCCCTTTGTTGCTGGCCTGTCTTCTATTGCTTCTTTCAGGCTGCTTATCTATGAAGGGTGGCGGGGAGAATTTAGAGGGCCGCATTGATCGCTGGGTAAATGAAAAAGAATATGAAAAGGCCTTGGCAGAAATTGATGCCGTGGACGTTTCAGATGCGCGTTATAAGAATGTTCAGCTGAAGCGTCGTGAGGTATTGGTCTTAGTTAAAAAATACGAACAAGAGCTTGTTAAATCTGGCATGGAAGACATGCGCCGTAATGACTGGGGCGCAGTATTAGATCGCTATGATGCAGCGTTCAAGAAGCTACCGGCGAGTGCGCGACTAAGAACTGAATATAACAATATCGTTATAAAGCAGAAGATCATCATTCACAAAGCAGAACAAAAGGTTTTATTCGCAAAAGGTGAAATGCTAGAAAAAGAAATCACCTACAATCAAGAGCTTTCCCAGGTTGATCCTCGTAATCTAAGCATTAAAAAAATACTTGAAATTAAAAGTAAAGAAGCTAGAAATACCTCTCTGGAATTATTGATTTTTGCTGAAGCGGCACTGGATAAAGGGGATTTGAAACGAGCGAAAAATATCTCAGGTTTGGCATATAGGCTTGATCCCAGCAAAAAATCAGCCGAGCTGAAAGCCAAGGTGTCGGCAAGTATTAAGTCTAGGGCCGAGAGAAAGCGCGCTGTGGCCAAAAATGCGCAGCGCAAGAAAACCAAGAAAGCGAAACAACGGGCATATACCTTAATGTCTAAATTAAATGGTTTGATGTCAGATAAAAACTATATGGGTGCGACGCAAGTGCTGAAAACACTCAAAACGAATGCCTGGAAACATCCAGAACTTGCGGAGAAAGAAGCAAGTTTTCATCTTGAATTACTTGATCATGTCGACCATCAGATTAAATTGGGTTATGGCTTTTATAAACGAGAGAACTATAAAAGAGCCCTTGATATATGGGAGGGTGTATTGGGGTTGCAGCCGAATCACAAACAAGCAAAAGAGTATGTTGAGCGAGTGAAAAAAGTAATCAAAAAGTTGGCAGTGTTACAGAGTAAAAGTGCTGCTTGATAACCTAGTTGAAGGAAGTTTAGGCTAACCAAGTGTGCAGCATATGATAAATATCATCAATTCGGTAGGGCTTGGAGATGTAGTCATTCATTTTATTTGTCTCGCAAAATGTATCCTTGTCCGAGATATGGGTTGCTGTCACTGCGATGATTGGGGTGTTGCTTTTTGGAGGCGATAGTTTGCGGATTTCTTTGGTTGCTGAGTAGCCATCCATAATTGGCATATTACAATCCATTAGAATCAAATCGTAGTTACTTTTTTCTAATGCAGTGATGGCTTCTTCTCCATTTTCCACAATATCGGGGGTAACTCCGAATTTTTTCAACATTCCTTTGGCAATAATCTGATTGGTTGAGTTGTCTTCAACCACCAATATTTTTTTCCCGCTGAACTTTCCTTTGTAGATTAATGATGATGTTGATTTGTTATAAGTCCTTTCTTTATCGGGTAAATTTATTTGCAGTTTGTTGAGAGTGATCTCAATGATTTTAGAAAGCGCTTCGCCTGATTTGCTGGCTCGTTCTAAGTAGACTCTTGATCGTTTCGGCAAATCATTCTCATTGAGCGCGAGGGATATGAGGCCAAGCATTCCGAATAAAGGCGTTTTTAGGGTGTGGCTGAGATATTTTAAGGCGTCTTCAATTTGACTGTCCTTGAAGGTGCGCAGTGGTCGAATGACGCAAATGTATTGGTATTGGGGGGGGTTCTCAAGCAGTTTTTGCTCGGTTTGCACCTGTTCTAATGGTGCTTTTCCGATAGTGACTTCTGCCAGCTCCATTGAGCCATCTGCTTTATCAAAGTTTAGGACAACGTTGTGCGCGATTTGTGTATCCAGGTCTAACAGCTTGACCCATTCATAAAACGAGCTGCTACTTAATTCACGTACATTTAGTATTTCATCGGCGTGATGCCCTATGGCATTTTTTGCTGGAATTACAAACTGCTTTTCGGCCTGCTGATTAAAAGATATGACGAAACCTTCTGCATCGAGCACGATGAGTGCTCCGCTTGCTGCTTGTAATATGGCATCTCTCTTTGCCCTTGCGACCATCGAATCGATACTGTCATGCAGTGTATGCGGTGGGGGGAGGTGAATGCATTTTTGGTCTTTCATGACTTAGTTAGAGATTCCATTAGGCGATTTTATTAGAAGCCTCTGTACGAAAGGCATCGCCCTATCGAATATTGAAAACGTTTTAATTTGGCTAATATACGATATGGGCGCGCATTGTAAACGGGGGTATTACGTAGTACGTCGAGTTATTAACGACATGGTTTTCTTTGTTGTAACGCTATCTTGCAGTTTAATTCTAGCGTTAGTATTTTGTCGAGAGCTACTCTTGCCATGTTGCGTGTCAGTCTATGAATTATAGGCGAGTTTAACGAGGGGCGTGCTCTACATTGGCTCTTTTAATCGAGCCAGTGACCTGTATCAGGTAAAGGGTTTGTGTAACCACTCAGCTCACTCTCAAATTTGAACAGTTATAGAGTTCGCTGAGTCATTGCGGGTTGTTTTATTGCGGTAGTTTTAAATCTTCCTGGAATGCACTGAGAAATCGTGCGGCTTCTCCTCCGGTAACGGGGCGATGGTCAAAACTTAGTGATATAGGCATTATGCGGCGCACCTTGGCATGGCCATCAACGGCCGCCACAACTTCGCGTATTGCGCCGGATCCGAGGATACAAACCGTTGGAGGGACGACCACTGGGTTGGCATATTTGCCGACGGTAGTGCCGAAGTTAGACAGTGTAATACTGGGGTTAATAAGTTCTGACGGGGGGATTGTCCGGGCTTTTACATCTACTCTTAAGCGATCCAAACCCTCACGAAGGTTTTCCATTGATCTGTTGCCGATATCCCTGAGAACAGGCACAAAAAGCCCGTCGGGTGTATCAACAGCAATACCCAGGTCGACACTTTTGAGAGGCCTTAAGGTCATTGTTTTACCATCATACCAGGCATTTAATAAAGGCTCGGCCTTGCTGGCAACACCAATTGCCCTAACGATGCGCATGGTTGGATCATTATTCTCAACCCAGTCATGCACATCCACATCGTCAAATATGGTGACTTGAGCCACTTCTTCATGGGCTCTGGTCATGTTCCTTGCCATGGATCGACGTACACCACGCAGTTTGATCAAGGCACCTTTTTCATCGTTAAGTTGCGCTGCGTGTTCTACATCTTCAGCGGTAATTAACCCGTGTTCTCCGCTGGATTGAATGGTGTTTAATTCAATATTCATGCGTTTGGCCAGGGCGCGAACAGCCGGTGTGCAGCGTTTGCTTGCATGGGTGCGGCCACTGCTGGAACCAATAATAAAATCATCATCGGAAATGCCGCTGCCATGATGGGTTTCCACTTTGCCGACAACCGTGCCAGTGTCTTCCTGTTCTTCTCCTGCAAATTCTACCAATGGTTCGCCAACATGAATGATGTCGCCTTCACTGCCGAACAAGGTGTGAATGACACCATCTTGTGGTGATGGCACTTCCACAATGGCTTTGGCTGTTTCCACTGACACCATTAGTTCGTCGGTTTTAATGCTTCCACCAAGCTTTACATGCCATTCGACGATTTCCGCTTCTTGTAATCCTTCACCTAAATCGGGCAGTTTGAAATATTTCATCGAGAATACCTGTGTAATGAGTCATTATTCGTAATTTAAGGTTTCTGTGGCTGCCAGCACGATGTCATTTGCAGAGGGCATATAATAATTTTCGTTGCGGAAATAGGGCATGATGGTGTCGTAGCCGGCCACTCTTTTAATGGGCGCTTGCAGGCTCAGTAGTGCTCGTTCTGCAATTTGCGCAGAAATTTCTGCACCGACGCCACAGTTTTTTGCAGCTTCGTGGATAATGACGCAACGGCCTGTTTTCTTTACGGAGCTTAAGATGGTGTCCATGTCGAGGGGGCTTATGGTGGCAACATCGATTACTTCAACGCTGACACCTGATTCTTCCAGCTTGTTGGCGGCTTGCAGCGTTTCTAGAACCATTGCTCCCCAGCTAATTAAGGTGATGTCTTCCCCTTCGCGTAGCGTGAAGCAAACGTCTAACGGTAGTGCTTCGCCGTTGTCTTCAATGGCTTGTTTGCTGATACGATAAATACGTTT
>JAESUE010000009.1 GCA_016763235.1 Pseudomonadales bacterium | reverse complement strand
CTGTTTCGTGATCACGCATTTCTCCAACCAAGATAACATCTGGGTCCTGACGTAAGGCCGTGCGCAATACTGATGCAAAATCGAGACCTATTTTTTGGTGTATTTGTACCTGATTTATTCTAGGCAACCTATATTCCACCGGATCTTCTGCGGTAATTATTTTTACCTCCGGCTTATTTAGTACGTTTAATGCAGAATAAAGTGTTGTTGTTTTACCACTACCCGTTGGCCCTGTGACCAAAACCATTCCATGGGGACGTTCAATCAAGGTGCGAAAACGACGAACGATGTAATCAGGCATCCCGAGAGCTTCCAGTGGTAATTGAGCATTCGAGTGATCTAAAAGACGCATCACAACACTTTCGCCATTCGTAATAGGCATGGTTGAAATACGTACATCGAGGCTTTTCCCTGAGACACGAATATTGAACCGCCCATCTTGAGGCAAACGCTTTTCTGAAATATCTAAACCTGAAATAATTTTTAACCGCGACACTAGTGCCGCAGCGATGCGTTTTTCTTCCATTACCTGTTCTTGCAGTTCACCATCGACCCTGAGCCGAACACGAATAACTTTTTCATCCGGCTCTATGTGAATATCAGACGCTTTTACCTGCACGGCATCTTCTAAAATACTTTGTAATAATCGAACGACAGTCGCATCCGATGCATCATCCGATATCGCTAGGCTATCGAGGTCAAAATCACTTTCTTGAAGTTCACTTTCCAGCTCATTTGCAATAGTGGCGATTTCACTGAATTTTCGATACGAGCGATCGAGCGCACTCAATAAATCTGTTTCTTTTACAAAAGCAGGGTGAACCGGCCGCTTCAACATTCGCTGCAGTTCATCTAGAGCGAGTAAATCTAGGGGGTCAGTCATTCCCACCAAATAGCCTTCCTGCTCTATGGAAAGAAGAATACAGCGGTAGCGACGACAAACCGCTTCCTGAAGTTTATTCACCAGATCGGTATCAAGTCTAAAGCGAATCAAATCAACAAAAGGATATTTAAAATGATCGGCCAAGGCTCGAAGCAATTGTGTTTCATCGACAAATTTTAAATCAACAACTACCTTGCCAATTTTTTTACCACTTTTTTTCTGGGCACTAAGCGCCTGCATGAGTTGCTCTTCGCTCATCAATCCTTTTTGAACCAGTAAATCACCAATGCGTACTCGCGGCTCGCCTGCCATAATTCTATTCCTTTAAACTACTGCATATTGACGGGTTGATAGTGCTCTGGAAACCTTTCATGAATGATCTTCATATCGCTATCATAGTTTTCCATCTCTATAACCTTGGGACGAAGAAGGATCACTAGCTCACTTTTCAGCATTACTTCCTGTCGTTGCGAAAACAATAATCCAAACAATGGGATTTTATGAAGCCACGGTATATCGGCACGTTTATTATCTACTCGGTTTTGAATCAAACCGCCCAACACCACAATCTGTCCATTTCGTGCTTTGACAATGCTATCGCTCTCTCTTACCGTCTTAAAGGCTAAAGGTAAAATCAGAGGGGATTCGGCTAAGCCCACCTCTTTTATTTTATCCGTTACGGTGGTAATCGTTGGGTGTATATGTAAAATAATAACATTATCAGGAGATATGTTCGGAGTGACATCTAAAGAAATCCCTGAGAAAAACGGGCTAATTGTCACATCCGTTGTTGTGGTGGATCCGGTCGCCCCCTGATTCGTATCATTACTGATATTGGTAACAAAATATTCCTCACTGCCAACTTTAATCACTGCTTTTTGATTATTTACCGTGCTAATTCTTGGGCTGGACAATACTTGTACGTCACCCTGCAACTGCAATACTTCAATGATACTGCTAAAGTCGGTAAAATTAAGCCCCGCACTGAAAACTCCTCCAATTGCGGAACTTACAAGCTTGCTAATATCTCCAGACTGAAAACCCGCTCCAACCCGACTGTCATTGAGTTCAAGTTGGCCTCCAAAGCCCTGCTCAAAGGTATCCCACTGAATACCTGCCTGAAAGCTTTCATTCAACACCACCTCAAGTATTTTCGCCTCAATAACCACTTGTTTAAGCAGTGCATCTTCTGCACTTTTCAAAAACATTTCTACCGAACGTAATTCACTTGAGTAGGCTTCCACCAGTATCAACCCTACTTGAGGGGAAACCACAACACGTTTACCTGGGGCATCGCCAATAATCGCGACCAAACTTCCTTCTATGGATTTCCAGAAATCAGACTTTGACGTTGTTTCAATTTCGCTATTTGAAATTTGTGTAGAAGTTGAACTACTTTGTCCCTGCTCGGTATTTGATGTTGAACTCGCCTCTCCTCCACCGCTATTGGCATTAGCCACCTGACCGTTGCTGACCCGTGTATTTGACTTACCTTCCCGACTCACATTTAAATAGTTAAGTTTAAACAGCTTTGTTTGTATTGTGCGGGGTAAAATTTTGTAACCGTAGCGCTCCTTAACATAATCATAATCATAAACATCACATACTGCATCCAGCACTTCATCAAGAGTCACTTGCTTAAGATGAATGGAGATTCTACCTTTTACTTTTGGGTGCACAACAATGTTTACAACATCATCTTTAACAAGCCCCATAAAAAAACGTTCTGCGGGAGCATTAATCGCACTCGCATCAAATCGCTTTCGCCCAATCTCATTACCTTGATCTAACACCTTATTTGGCTGGTAATCACTACTCTGTGCTTTTAAGGGAATAGCGTGGGGATTGTCGACCTGTATATTACGCTTAACAATGCCTTTATTGACGACACCCTGCTGATTTTTATCGGCTGCTAATTTAGATTCATGGGGTAGCGCTTCTCCTTTAACGTCTGAATCTGTTACCGCGCATGCAGTTATTACAAACAGTGTTATAAAAAGAAGTGGCCAACGTAAAACCCGCACATAACGAATATCCATATTTCTATTTTCGCCTATTTCCTTTAATGAGATTCAACACTATTCGCTCATTATTTTTTATCAATACCACACTGTTTTTTCTAATTTCAAAAATTCTTGCTCCATCTATATATTCTTTTTCAGATTTTATTTTATTGTTTATGATAGCTGATTTTCTCATTCCATCATGAACAATCATACTCAGATTAAAATCTCTACTTTTCAGGCTGGCTATTTTCCCATACTTTATTTTCGTTCCTGAGTTCATATAATCAGGAAGAGTTGGATCGTTACCGGCAGACCTGAGCAGCCCACTTGCTAGTAGGAAAACGGCTAAAACTGCGCCATAAGATAGAGTCTTAGCCACTAATCAAGGCCTCATAAACAGACAAGGTATGTGCTTTCAATACAAACTCTCCATTCGGGTATTCCGATAGTTGATACCTCACCTCGTCAAGATAAACCTTCTCACTCATGTTTTCGAGCCTACGCACATACTCCTTCGCATTTTTAAAACTTCCACTAAAGCGTAATTGCAATCCATGTTTAAATAAATCCACTTGCTGAGTATTCTGGGTTCCACTTATTCTCTCAGGGCTTGTGTTTATCATCTCAATCAAATGCAGACCACTGTCTTTGCCCAACACCTCACCCAATACCGGCAACATTCTTTCTGGAGAAATTAACCCCGCACTGGATAAGGTAAGAATATCATCCAGTTTTTTATTTGTATTTTGTTCCAGTATTATTTCTTTTATTACTTGCTGATTTGGGTCTCTAGCGATTTCACCATCCAAAGCCACTAATGTCTGTCGATAATTTTGAGCTGATAGAACAGACTCATTATGTTCTTTTTTCAATTTACTTGTATTTTCTAGGTAAGGAGAAAACCATAGTTGAAAAAAAATACCTAGAATTACAACGGCTACTGTAATACAAACAATAACGCGTTCTCTCACTTCGAGTGCATTCACTTTTTCTTCAATGAACTCAAGTTTAGCCTTCATCTTTCTGTTTTCTCGAATCTAGATTAAATTCAGTATACAAAGGAAACTTATCTACTTTCCTAAGGTGCATGGAATGAAACGAAATGCTTTCAAAAAGAGGTTTGCTTTTCATTCTTTCGATATAAATAGGTACATCACTGGCATTACGGGCCAAGCCTTTTAATACTATGTCGCTTGCCTGGTTGTACAACACTATTTCACTCAACCATAAGCCCGGCATGACATTTTCAGACAGAGCTTCATAGAATTGAGTAACGCTATGCTCACTATCCAAGCCCATATTATTTATGTATGAAGTCACCCGGCGTTTATCCGCATTTTTTAGTTTCAGTTGTTTTAACGTCGATTCCAGCTTAGGATCTATTTTGACCAACTCCAAAGCATTATGTCTTTCGTCTATATCACTTTCCAGTCGCTTATTCTCACTATTCACTTGTTCAATTGAATTGACGAGATCACCCTTAAGCCAATATTGATACCCCCCCCCAATATCATCAAAAATAAGACAATACCCATTGTTTGCACCATTTGACGCGCTGAAAATTTTATTTCCGGTTTCTTAAATTCATCCTGATAAAAATTAATCGTCTGTTTCACGTAACTCTTCCAGACCGCTTAACGCTGCACCAATTGCTGCACCAAAACGCGCATCACACTCCACATCTAATGTTTCAAATATTTCGTGTGTTTGAAATGGAATGAGTGCAACCGGAAGCCTATCGTTGAGTAAATTAGACAGTTCCACTCCCTTTTCATCATCCACAAAAATAAAGCCCAATTCTATTCCCGGTTTACCCAACTGGCTTTCGTAATAATCCATGGATCGCTGAATATCGAGCCCCAAGCGGTCGATATTTTCGATATTATTCAAAAAGCCTTCTTCTATTTCATCCGCTGAGAAATGCCCATCAAGCGTACGACAAAGATAAAGATTTCCACTTT
>JAESUE010000089.1 GCA_016763235.1 Pseudomonadales bacterium | reverse complement strand
TATTGGGTAAAAATGGTATTACTCTGTATTCACGCACCACATCCTCAGACGGTCATATTCAATTCCCCTCCACCCGTGATTTCAACAATGAAAAGCAGCCCACGGTGTACGTGGTAAAAGCCCAAAATGACATTTCTTTTATTCCATTCGATCGACAGTCACGACAAATAAACCTATCCAAATTTGATATTGGCGGTATCAGTAGCAGATATGATCAAGGCAACAATTTAAATGCCTTCCTTTTTTCAGATAGGGGGATTTACCGGCCCAGTGAAACCGTAAACATCGGATTTATTGTTAAAAACAAGAACCTGTCGAATGTAGAAAACATTCCTTTGGAAGTAGTTATCCGAGGCCCGAGAGATAATGAAGTTTATGTAAAAAGACAAAATCTATTAACGAATGGTTTTTTTGATATTCAATATCCAACGGATGCCACATCGGATACAGGCAAGTACAATATATCGTTACACCTAGTTAGAGGCTACGATGCCACCGGTAGAAACAAACGCTATCGCGGCAAGGAAATTGGTTCCGCAAGCTTTGAGGTTGAAGAATTTCAACCCGACACAATGAAAATCGATAGTAAGCTAGAAAATGTCGCCAATAAGGGTTGGTATAACAACAATAGCATTACCGCCAAGATACGTTTAAAAAACCTGTTCGGCATCCCAGCACAAGATCGAAAAGTATCAGGGCGTATAATCATCACGCCCACTAACTTCTCCTTTAAAGACTATGCCAGCTATACATTCTCCTCACCTTTTAGCCGTAATCAAAAAGCGCTACGCACTGATATGCCCCTGGCATTACAAAAAACCGATGCCGATGGCCTGGCTAACTTTGAGATTGATCTACAACGTTATCGAGAAGGCACCTATAACCTGCGTTTTATTAGCGAGGGGTTTGATCAAGCAGGTGGACGCAGTGTTATTGCAGCGAATTCTGCCCTTATTTCACCCTTGGATACACTGGTGGGCTATAAAGCTGACGGTACCCTGAATTACATTAACGCCAACAGCAAACGTGCCGTAGAATTTATTGTTATCGACAAGGCACTAAAACAAATTGAGAAAAATGCGTTAACCGTCAAGCTAATTGAAATTCAGCCCATCTCAACATTAATTAAGCAACGTAATGGCACCTACAAATATCAAACGGTAAAACGCGAAAAAGAACTCAGTCGTTCGGCATTCGATATTCCAGAAACAGGCCACCAATATGCCATCGATACCACGTCGCCCGGAGATTACGCCCTAGAGATAATGGATGAAAATAATCGACGAGTATCTCGCATTGAGTATTCGGTGGTGGGTTACGGCAATATAGCCGGAAAGCTGGATAAAAGTGCCGAGCTACAATTAAAGCTTGATAAAACGGACTACCTTGCCGGTGAGTTAATTGAAATGAATATAAAGGCCCCGTACTCAGGCGCGGGCCTTATCACCATCGAAACCAATAAAGTGCATCACTTCAAGTGGTTTTCAACGAACTCTGACAGCACCCTGCAAAGCATTCGTATACCAAGCACTTTGGAGGGCACCGCTTATGTAAGTGTGGCTTTTGTCCGCGACATTGGCTCCAAGGAGATATTTTCAAGCCCGTTAAGTTATGCCGTACAGCCGTTTAGCATTGATAAGAGTAAACGGAAAATAGATGTTAATTTAACGATAAAGGATATCGTTCGCCCAGGTAAACCCATGAAGGTTACCTATACCACGTCTCGCAAATCTAAAATTGCGTTATTTGCGGTGGATGAGGGCATCCTTCAAGTAGCGAAATATAAAACCCCCGACCCTTTGGAACACTTTCTTCAAAAGCGCGCTCTTGGTGTTGAGACCTTGCAGATCCTAGATCTAATTTTACCGGGCTTTGATTTGGTGAGAGAACTATCTGCCAGTGGTGGCGGTGAACAGTCTAAAAAGATCGTCGGTAAAAACCTAAATCCGTTTGCGAGAAAAACTGATAAACCCGCAGTATTTTGGTCTGGCATTCATGAAGCCGGCCCTGAAAGCCGAACAGTAACGTTTGATGTGCCAGATAGCTTTGCCGGGGAACTTCGTGTGATGGCAGTGGCCGTGGGCAAGGAATCTATAGGTACAGCCCATGATTCCACCATCGTAAGAGGCCCCTTTGTACTATCCCCTAATGTATTAACGCAGGCGGCACCGGGAGATGAGTTTTTGGTAACGCTGGGGGTTGCCAATATAGTTAAGGGATCTGGTAAAGGTGCAAAAGTTACGATTACGGTAGAATCATCCAAGCATCTCACCATTTTGGGTGATAGCGAGTCTGCGCCTCAAACAACGCTTGCTATCGATGAAGGTGCTGAAGGCCAGTTGACGTTTAAGGTCAAGGTTAACCAACTTTTAGGACCCGCAAAACTGCATTTTACCGCTCGCCATAAAAATGAAAGTAGTAACAGAACCGCAAGCCTCAGTGTTCGACCTGCCATGCCCTATTACACAAGCATGAACAGTGGATTTGAGAAAAGCGGCAAGGTAGAACAAACACTCGTTCGAAATTTGTATGGTAATTTGGCGAAGCAATCCCTAGCAGCTTCAGCTAGCCCATTAGTGCTGGTGGATGGCCTAACATCCTACCTTAAGTCCTTTCCTCATGGCTGCACAGAACAGGTCGTCAGCAAGGTGTTCCCGCTGATCGGGTTAGCAAGCCACCCCGCCTTTGGACCACATCAATCCAAGGTACATACCCACTTTTCTCATCTCATTACTAAATTAAGAGAGCGACAATTAGGGGATGGTGGCTTTTCATTTTGGCCGGGACAGCATACTAGCGCTGCCTACCCGAGCATTTATGCGATGCACTTTTTAATTGAAGCCAGGGATACCGGCTTCCCAGTTCCCACAGAGATGATGCAACGAGGTAAAGCGTATTTAACGGATTATGCCGGTCGCACATCCAATAACCTGAATGAAGCTAGAAATAGAGCCAACGCAATTTATTTGCTTACACGACTGGGCGTTGTCACCACAAATTATTTGATCGACCTCCAAAAAGGCCTTGAGAAAGACCATAAGAAGGAGTGGCGTAAGGATTTGCTCGCCTCCTATATGGCCGCAACCTATGCGTTATTGCAAAAAGAGGATGACGCTAACCGCTTAATTCCCGGTTACAAGATCGGCTCTGAAACACAACAGCAATATGATGACTTTCATTCTTACCTAACGCAGGATGCGCAACATCTGTATTTGTTATCCAAACATTTCGAGCATTTGGCGAGGTCGCTACCAGAAGACAATGTATTAGCGCTAACCAAGCGGATATTCAACGGTGAATACAATACCATTGCCTCGGCGTACAGCATTTTGGCATTAGGCGCTTACAGTAAATTGGTCTTAGAAAAACCGCTAGATGAAAATATTGTATTTGCGGCGCAATTGCGAGGAAAAAACATCGACCTTAAGGCCGCTGCCACTCCCTTTTTAACAGCGAATTATAAAACAGATGTGGATGCCGTATCGGTGCAAAGTCAAACACCGCTGTTTTTCCTCAACGTACAATCTGGTTTTGATAAAAACCTTCCTCAACAACCAGTGCGAAATAACATCGAGATTATTCGGGAATTTGTGGATGAGAACGGAGCAGAAATCATCAGCTTTGAGCAAGGAAAAGAAATTACCGTGCGGTTGAAAGTAAGAGCCCTTGGCAGAAAGACACTCACTAATATCGCAGTGATTGATTTATTACCCGGCGGCTTTGAAGTGGTAAGAAGCTCTGTCCATAGAACCGCTTATAACTGGCGAGCAAGTTATATCGACGTGCGAGAAGACCGAGTGGTTTATTATGGTGATTTTGATAGCTCACTGAAAGAGTTAAGCTACAAGGTAAAATTAACCACTGCCGGTCGCTTTTTGATCCCGCCCTCTTTTGCTGAATCAATGTACGACCGCTCTGTTCGTGCGGTTTCTAAAGCAGGCATATTTACTGTTACCAAGGTTCAATGAAACGCTACCCGACCCCAGTAATTCTATTTTTAAAAGGGTTG
>JAESUE010000088.1 GCA_016763235.1 Pseudomonadales bacterium | reverse complement strand
TAGGGACTGATAAAAAGTCGTGATCAAGGCCTAATAGTTGGTTAAATTATGAGCATTTTAATTAAAATTTATTCGTATACCCCCTCCGAATAGCTGTAAGGGGTATACGCTGCAGCCATTGTTGGTTTTACGCAACTAAAGGCTGATATTTAATCAACACCGACACCGCATTGATTTTTAAAATTTTGAGGGCTTAATGACTGATTGCAGAGAAGGATTTCGCTCATCTTATTATACCTAGCTGTTAAAAGTGACGTCACTGTCGCTTTGTAGGCTGAATTTTATTCGGTATACCTGCGGCTTACAAGAGCCATATGACTGACATACAGAGTGAGGACGAGCTATCTGGCTTTCGCATAATGGCGTGGCGTGCCAGAAAGCATTTAAGTTAATCTTAAGCGCTATGTTGTAATTCGAGACGGAAGCACGAATAGCACTACCAAAAAGTCATCTATTTACCTAGCTCAAGTTTCGGAGTTAAAAATGGCATAGAAAACCCCGTGATTGATGTCATGTTTTACCGGAAATCTGAGCTCCGAAACTTGCAGTATAAGTTTCCCTACAAGCGCTGCGCTAGCCCCGAATCCCGCCAGGTTTTTCTTTGAATGCTCGCTTTCAATACCGCCTTATCTCCCAAAATAAAACATTTCTTTTTTGCCCTTGTAATACCGGTATAAAGCAGTTCGCGGGTTAATACTGGGCTATCTTGCGGTGGATACACCATCATCACTTCATCAAACTCTGAACCTTGGCTTTTATGTACTGTCATGGCGTAGACTTTTTCAAAGGGTGGCAGGCGCGAGGGAAGAAAGCTTCGTGGGCTGTCATCTTGCATTGCGTCTAAAGGCGGAAAATAAATGCGTGGCTGATTTAGGTTATTGGGGTCGTTAAGGCAGATGCCGATATCACCATTATAGAGTTGATGGCGATAACTGTTTTGGGAAATCATCACTGGGCAGCCGATATACCAATCGTGCTTATTGATGAGGCCCTGCTGGTGTAGTTTATCTTCCATCCATCGATTAATGGCTGCTACGCTAAGCTCACCTTCTCGGGTCGCGCAAAGGATTTGGAAGCGGGTAAATTGTTCGAACAATTTACTGGTATTGGTGTCGCCCTGTTGGCAGGCTTTTATAAATTCCGCGCAATGAGCTGCCGCCCTTTCGCGTAAATGTTTTGCTTCTTTAAATGGGAAAATACAAACATCTGCTTTTTCGTTTTCTTTTCGCCAGTAGCTTTCTATCACCTTTTTATCGCCTGCATTGACTCTACGGGCAATATCGCCGATACCGCTGTCTTGATGGAAACGATAGCTTTTTTGTAGTTGGCAGATGCTATTTGCTAGGGAGTTTTCTGGTAATTGTGAATCGACTTTTGTATCACAGCCCGTGAGTGTTTTTATAGTGTGCGCTGTCTGTGGACTATAGGTGTTATTACTGTGGACGCATAAATCTGCCAGCACACTGCCCGGCTCTACTGAGGCGAGCTGGTCTTTATCACCGAGTAAAATTAGGCGTGCATGATCTGGTAATGCGCTGAGTAGCGCAAACATCATGGGTAGATCAATCATGGAGGCTTCATCCACCAACAGCAGGTCGAGATGAAGGCGATTTTGGCGATTAAAACGAAAAGAGATGCTGCCTGGAATAACCCCTAAAAGACGGTGCAGGGTTTTGGCTTGATCGGGAATTTTTTCCAAAATCGTCGCTTCGGCATTTAAATTGGATTTGGCTGCGGCGATAGATTCACTCAGCCGTGCAGCGGCTTTGCCGGTGGGGGCTGCCAGTTGAATACTGAGGTTTTTATTTTCTGCGGCCGCCTGCTCTAACAATAGTGCCAAGGTGCGGGTAACCGTGGTGGTTTTCCCTGTGCCGGGGCCACCGCTAATGAGTAGCAATCTGTTTTTAAGCGCCAAGGATGCCGCAACTTTTGGCCAAGGATTTTCTTTATCCTGCGGAAATAGTCGCTCCAGAGCATCGCGCAGTGTGTGTGCGATTTCCGGGTTGGATTGGTTTTCTGGCGTACCTTCACCCAGCATATGCTTTAGTTGCTTGGCAACATCAAACTCGTAGCGCCAATATCGATATAGATATAAACGAGAACCCTCCAGCCGAAGTGGTGCGACTATTTCAGGCCGATCTAGGCCCTGTTCGTGCGCCTCTGTTTCACAACAAACCAGCGGTGATGCGGCGAGTATACGAATAACGGTTTCTTTTTCGGGTATAACAGGGCTAGGCAGAACGGGATTATTGACATCTTCCTCTCCGTTAAACTCTGCATCATCACGCAAGCCAAACAGGGGTAAAGGTAGCTGATTAAGGTTGATACAGCTATGGCCTGCACCCAGTTGGTAGCTCACCAGCGCACCAAGTAATAGTGTAATACCGTCCTGACTTTGGGTGTTGGTTTCTTGTGGGTGTTGTTCAGACAGGAACCGCGCGAACTGGTAGTCAATCGCGCGGATAACACCGGCCTTATAAAGCCGTTTTAATTGGGCAAGCACGGTCGATGGATGAAGTGGGTTGTTTTTAGAATTAGACATCAGTCGCCTCCCCAAGTAATGCATCATCTAGTTCGTCGATAATATGCTGATCTGGCTTGTTAAAATAAACACCACTACCCGGTTGGTCTTTTCGCATACCCCGCAGGAATAAATAGTACACGCCACCGAAATGCGTTTGATAATCATAATCACCCAGCCGCTGTTTAAGGTAGCGGTGTAGCGCAAGGCTATAGAGTAAATATTGCAGGGGGTAATGATGTTCTACCATGGCATCGACCAAATTATCTGGGTGGTAGTCTTCTAGGGTATCGCCAAGATAATTAGATTTATAATCGAGAATAAAATATTGGCCTTGCCATTCAATAATTAAATCAATAAAACCTTTGATATAACCACGCTGAGGGAAGAATTCCAGGTTACTGTATTCAATACTGGGGTGAATTTGTTGTTCCAGCTCCTGCAAGGTGCGGCTTTTTATCAGGGCCATGGGAAGTGTAAATTCCAGTTCTACAAAACGTTTGTTGTTAGGAATTAAATTAAGGCATAAACCTGCTTCTTGGTGTTTATCGGTATTAAGCGGGGTTTCTAATACTTCGTAAATCAGGTTCACGAGAACATCACACCACTCTGCGTCGAAACCTGAAAGCAGTAGTTTTTCTTCGACCGATTTTTGTAAGCCGGTTTGCTCTATTGCGGTAAAATCAATTTCCTCAAACAGGCTATGCATCATCGTGCCGGCTTGAGCGCCTTTGGGGAAGGTGAAAATTGTGCGGCTTTGCTTGTCGTTAATGAGGGGGGCGCTGTTATTCTCTGTAGCATCTTGCATTGCATCGAGATCAAGCTGTTCTGACAAAAGATTATCATTGATATGATGCGCTTTATGGCTTGCATTACGGGTTAAGGCGGTAAAACTACTTACTCGCCAATTACGCTCCATACCGGCAGTAAATTGTTTTGCGTGCAAAGATTCAGCCTGTTTATGTTGTGGCGTGAAAGTTTGAAGCCGGCCTTGTTTTTCAGGGTTTTGTTCTTCAGTTTCAATACGCCGCACGAGAATATTCCTGCAAGCGCTGGTAAGTTTATTTAGTTGCTCGCCAAGGCTGTCAGAATCATCGTTCAGTAGTAAATATCCTAGGGCTGTTTTTGCGAGATCACTGGTCTTTTTATTGCCGACACGAATGTCAGCCACACCGAGATAACTACGGTATTTGCTACGTGTGAGTGCAACATACAGCAGGCGTAGGTCTTCCGCGAGGCGTTCTTTTTCTGCATTCTCCAGGGCATTTTCACTGGCGCTGAGATCCAGTACTTTTTGTTGCGTGGTTTCATCTTGGTAAAGAGCTACCTTGGCGGCTTTATAGCTACAGGCAAAGGGGATAAAAACAATGGGGTATTCCAGCCCTTTGCTTTTATGAATGGTAACAATTTGCACTCGCTTACGATCACTTTCGAGGCGCAACAAAGCATCGTCGGCAGCTTGCTCTTGTGATTCAATTTGATTGCCAAACCAGACGAGAAGTTCTTTTTCACCTGATAATTCGCTGGCCGCACTTTGTAATAATTCGCTGATATGTAGAATATTAGTCAGACGGCGCTCGGCGTTACCAAAACGTTGAACACGAGCCATCACATCTCTGCGATGAAAAATCTGGTGCAACATGGGCAGCACACCGAGGCTTGCCCACACTTCCTGGTAATGTGCGAATTCCTGCAGAATTTTTTCCCACTGGGCTTCTTGAAAAATAAGGCTTTCAAGTTCTGCCAAACTATAGTGGAACAGTCGTGTAGCCAAGGCGCTGCGAATGGCTTTTTCATCCGCTGAAACGGTTCCCTGACTGCCCCAAACGTCTTCATTTGAACTGCCGCATAAACTGGCGACCGCCACTAATAAAAGATACAAATCGGCGGCTTCATCACTACTAAAAACGCCGCCTTTAGTGCTGAGGTACACAACATCAATATTTCGTTGTTCTAATTGCTCTCGTATAAGGCCTGCTTCGTAGCGGTCTCTCACGAGTACGGCAATATCTTCGTTCGCAAGTTTCTCTTTACCAATTGTTGCATCACCCCTTACACCAGCATTAAGTAATGACGTAATTTCATTGGCACAACATTGTGCTTGGTGATGTTGGTAGGTCTTTTTATTAAAGGGTTTATCGCCCTCTAATAGAAAAAACTGCAAAGCTGCATTTTGTTGCTGACTGCCCGCTATGTTTAGTGGTGTTTTATCGGCCATCCCGCCGCTGTTAACAGATAAAAATGGGATGGCCTGATCATAAATAAAGGGGCGATCTGAAAATTCAAATAGGTGATTACTTGCATCAACCATGGCATGGGTTGATCGCCAGTTTGTATCCAGATGATAATGATCAGGGATTTCTTGTTTAGCCCGCATATAGGTAAAAATATCCGCATTGCGAAAGCTGTAGATTGCCTGTTTTGGATCGCCAATCAAATATGCGCCACAATCGGGCGCATCAAAATAAATACGTTCAAAGGTGCCGTATTGAGTGAGGTCGGTATCCTGAAATTCGTCGATCATGGCGACGGGGTAAAGTGTGCGAATTCGTTTTGCCAGCTCAGGGCCAAGATCACTGCGAAGGGCATTATTCAGCTGCGTTAATAGATCTGAGAAGCCAAACACTTGTTGCTGATTTTTAAGGTTATCGATACGTTGCCTAATATCCAATATGCCCGCATGTTGAATCAGCTCTTTTAGCGGCAGTGGTGTATCAATCAGGTTTTCTATTTCTGTAAACAGGGGGTGAGCCGGTGCGTTGCCCTTCGTGGTTTTTTCAGACAATTCTCGCTGTGAAAATTTCGCTAATTTCTCAGGCAGTTTAAACGCCTGCTTATCATTACAAAACCCATCAATCACCGCTAACCAGTTTGGCAGGGTTTTCTTGCCGTAGCTTCTTTTGTTAACGTCGGACTGTTGAATAATCTCTTCGATGTTCTTTCGCTCTTCCAACCAATGCTGTTTAAAGGCGCGAAGGTTTTCTAACCATTCATCAAGAGTTTCGGCAATCATCAACGATGTATTTAAAACGCCGGATTCACTATTGAAACTATTCTTTGGGATAGGCGGTGTAATATTAAGCCCTTCCCTATTCACCATCGATTGTATACTTGCCATAAAATTCTGGGGGCTGGGCCAGTATTGGTTCACCACCGCCATATGTTCTGATTTTAGCGAATACATGGTTTCTCGCCAAAAATCAAAACTGGCAGTTTCCCTTATCTTTTGCTCATCTTTCACTAGGTTCATATCAAACAGCACACCACATTCAAAGGCATTTTGTTTGAGCATACGCTGGCAAAACCCATGTATGGTGAAAATAGAGGCTTCATCCATTTGCTGTTCTGCGAGGTCTAAACGAAGGATTAAATGCGGATAACTTTGTTTAGGGAAATCAGCCAACAGCTCAGAGAGGAAGTCATCCCCTTTAACACTCCCCCTCAGAAAAGCACGTTTGGCCTGATGAATACGGTCGCGAATACGCCCTTTTAATTCCTGCGTGGCGGCAGAGGTAAATGTGACTAGTAGAATTTCATCCACATTTAATGGGCGACCAAAGCCGGTAAATAAATCGCCATGGCCAAGTAACAAACGCAAGTAAAGGCTGGTAATAGTATAGGTTTTGCCTGTGCCAGCGCTGGCTTCAATAAGGTGCTTACCCTGTAGTGAGAAGGCCATAGGCTTTAGCAGGTTTGATTTTACTGTCATACTTTCTCCCCCCGTTTGTTGGCTTTCGTTGTACCAATACTGTCATCCAATGCATTGATGAGGGGTGCGTATACTTTTTCTGCAAGGGCCATAAAGTGCTCCGCCACGTCTTCCAGCTTGGGGTAAATGCGTGTTACGGAGGGATCATCCCCCTCATGCTGACTGGAGCCAAAATCAGCACCGTAAAATTGCGTTTGCGCTTTGGCCCAGGCTTGGTCTGCTGCCGTTGCAACATCTTTTTCGCTGCTGTCTTCTGTCGCATTTATTTCGACATAGGCACAACACCATTTCCACGCACTCTCGGTAAAAAATGGCAAAGGGGTTTGTTGGCCTAAAATAAACAAATCTACCAACTCCTGTAGGTGACATAACGCATCATCTTTGGGAAGCACCAAAAAGTGCGCTTCTTCCAGCACTTTCTTTTTATTAACCTTTCCAATACCCAGTAGGCTGCTGCCATTAAAGTCAGCAATATCAGACGCGCACAATACGAGATGGTTGATCCAGGACGATAGGTAATCTTTACCTTTTAATCCTGACACTTTGTAATCAATATGCCGCGCGTTAAATTCCGATTTCAACCATCCTTCAAGCTGTCTACCCCCTACGGTGAGATTGATTTCTATGGCCGCCTGGGTGTTTTTACCTTTTTCCTGCAGAGCATCGAGTAACAGTGTAACGTCGCTTTGTGCTTTATCCAGGCTATTTTCTCCGGCAAAACCTGTAGGTAAAAGGCCACTGGCGAGTTGGAAATCAGTGTAATGCCGGATATTTTCTTGCGCTAATTGTTCTTGAAATAGAGAGTGTTCAAGAATGGCTTGTTTAAGCTGATAGTGACTAAGGCCATCGACGACAAAAGGTTCGTGTTCATCCTTACTATTACTGGGTAACGCTAAATCAACCTGTAAATGAAAACGCATAAAATATCGACACGGATGCCTAAAAAAACTCTGCAACGTAGTGAGAGGAATAACATTAAAATCGTTATCTGCAGAATTATCGATCGGTTTTCGCGCGTGTCCTTTTAGCAATGTATCCAGTTCAATAAATTGTGCTGCGGAGTTTTCTTCATCGCCTGATCCCTTTAAGTCAGTATGGGGTAACCAGTCTTTTGCATAACTAAAGAGCAAGGGGTTTTCTGCATTGTCGATAAAATTATCAGCACTGAATGCTTGTAAAGGATGCTGGGTAATCAAGTACTCACGTAGATTTTTAGCGCTATCATCAGGAGATAATGCGCAGTCATCTGCCAAACACACGTTATTCAGGCAGTATTCCAATAATTCACTTAATAACACCGAGGGCTGTTTTTCGCTATTATCTTGAATATTACGCCCCACCCAAGAGAGGTATAATTTATATTTCGCTGCCAACAAGGCTTCAAGAAATAGAAAGCGCTCTTCGTCTCGTCGGGATCGATCCCCTGCTTGAAATTGACTTGCCATCAAATCAAAACCCAGTGATGGTGCTGCAACAGGGTAATCGCCTTCGTTCATCCCCAACAAACAAACCACCTTAAACGGAATAGCGCGTTTAGGTAACAAGGTGCAGAAGCTGACTTGCCCATTAAGGAAATGAGACCCGCTATTGGCTTCATTTAAACTTGCAGATATGTAATTAATAAATAAGCCGTGGGTTAAATTCTGGCTATAGGCTGCCTGCTGGCTATGTTTTTTAAGTCGCTCTAAGCCTTTCCATAAGGGCTGCACGGCTAGCTCTTCACCATTTTCAAATGCAAAAAAATCATTAACCAGTTGATGTATTAATGTTATCCACTCATCCACGCTGTGCTCGGAGGAAAGCTGCAGACGCATAAAATCAAGCTTATCTAAAAGACTGCCAAGTTTACCCGCTAGAGTGGCCGACAAGCCACGCACCTCGTCATAACTGGCAATACCTTGATACACGCTATCGCCGCCCATACTGTAACCGGCTAGCATTCGACGCAAACCAAAACGCCAACTGTTTTGCTCAAAGGCGGGGAGATCTAAAGAATTTCGGTGTTGCCCATCCATCCCCCAACGTATTCCTGCTTCCTCTACCCATTGATTAAGTGTCGTTAGATCTTCGGCATCCATCTGAAAGCGTTGACGGATAGCGGGTAATTCCAACAGCTCCAACACTTCACTAACGGTTAAGCGGCTAGACGGTAATTGCAGTAGGCTCTTTATCCGCAAGAGTAGCGGCTCTTCACTGCCGATACTCCGATCGGCTACAGAAAATGGAATTTGTTTGGCATTGGCGAATACCGCGTGAATATAAGGGCTGTATCGATCAATATCCGGCACCATTACGACAATGTCTTTTGGTGTAAGGTCAGAATATTGTTCGAATAAATTCAACAGCTGATCATGCAGCACTTCCACTTCCCGTAAGGGGCTGTAATTATTATGGAAGGAAATACTAAAATCGCCCTTTTCGATAAAGGCTTTATTTTCGCTATTTGTATCGAATAGAAGTTCTGCAGAACGATCAAGGCCATCGAGAATGTCCTGTTGAACACCGCTAAGTAAATCATCCCGGCCCGGTTCGATATAATAATCAGATTCTTGTAGAGAAAGCGCTTGCAGCTGGCCTAGAAATTCCCGCCCTTGCTTTCCCAGTGAAGCGAGTAGTGCGTGGGTTTGCGTATGAAAGTGATCTTGGCCGGCGTTGGTATTTCCGAGTGTGGCATTCGCTTTTTCAAGTTTGGCTTGTTCGGCAGATGTTTTCAAATCACCCCAATAAAAACGACAAGGGTTCGATACCAACAAATAAATATCACAATACTCAGACAGTACTTGCAAGGTTTCTAAATAAATTGGTGGTAGGTTATTAAACCCGAATAGAAATATTCGCGGAGGAAGGTTCGCTAATAATTTTCGCGAGGTTTCTTTTTCATTTTTCAATCGAAAAACAAACTGGTCAAATAACCCTGCACGATGCTGAACTACACCCTTTAACTCCGAAATACGTTCACACAAGGCGCGCCATAAAATCGGTTGCCAGGGTTGTGTCTCAGCAGCTAGGTTTCCGCCTTGGCTCCAATCGTTTATCCAATCAATGCGGTATAAAAGATATTGATCAAACACATCGGCAATTTTATTCGCTAATTGAAAATTACGTAGTTCATCCTTCGATTTCAAATAGTGCTTTAATGGTGAAAAAGCTTCATGTTCCAGTTGCGTGGGTAACACTTCCAATAAATGCCAAACCATCACTTCTTTATTAAAATCAGATTCACGCGGTACGTCTTCTAATACGGTGTGAAATAAACTCCATAAAAAGTTAGACGGCATCGGGTAATCAATATTGGCGGATACACCCAGATCATCAGCCAGGCTAAGTTTAAGCCATTGACTCAAACCAGTACCCGGCACCAGAATTTTCTCAGTTTGGAAAGGCTTCGATAATGGGCTGGTTTTCATGGTGCTTACCACCACTTGTTTTAATATCGGCAATTCGTTGGAATAAATACAGTAGAGCATGTGTTGTTTTTTCCTTACTACTTATTTATCTCGTAGGTAAAATATAACAAAGCCCAGCCTACGGGTTTTTCTCCATTAAGAATGGGCTTTTACTGGCCTTCTCTCAACACAATAATTGGGCTTTTTGCCAATACTTTTCGCGCACTGAAAGCACCCAATAGCGCCAGTAGACATGCCGCAGCGATTGGCACAATAGCCCACGCCCACCAGAGTGGGCTATAGTCCATGTGAAAGAGAAATCGACTGGCGAGAAAAGAGATTAACTCCGTGCCAAGTACGGCGACTATTCCGGCAATGAGCCCCATGCTGCCAAATTCACTCCACTGACTACGACGAATTAAATCACGGTGGGCACCAAGAGTACGCATTAATGCACCTTCTTGTAGCCGTTCATCCAAAGAGGCTTGCACAGCAGCCAGGGTCACCATCAATCCGGCAGCTAAAACAAAGAGCAACACGTATTCAATAGCAACGATCACTTGGCTGATAATGCCTTTCAGCTGGCTTAAAATGGCATCCATCTCAAATATGGTAATGGCGGGAAACGTTTTTACCAGTTCCTTCAACATCGGTTTTTGTTCTGGTGACAGGTAAAAGCTTGTCATATAGGTGACAGGTAAATTTTCAATGCTACGCGGATTAAATACAAAGTAGAAATTCGGTCGAAAGCTTTCCCACTTTACGTCGCGAATACTTTTCACTTCGGCTTGCCAGTTTTTCCGGCCGGTAAAAAATGCCAAACGATCACCAATTTGAATACCCAGCTTTTTCGCTAATCGAGATTCGATGGACACCTCAGGAAGACCTACGACACTATTTTCTTGCCACCACTGACCTTCAAGTAATTTATTTTCTTCCTGCAAGGTATCAGACCAAGTAAGGTTTAGCTCCCGATTCAAGCTTTCGTTATTCTCTTCATCCTTTGTCACTGCCTGTTTAACAGGTATGCCGTTTATTTCGATAAGCCGCCCCCTGCTCATCGGGTACACTTTCGACGTTGATAGGTTTTTTTCCGATAAATAGCTCTCAAATAATTGCACTTTGTCAGGCAAAATATTAATGACAAAATGATTCGGTGCATCGTCCGGCAGGGATTCTTGCCAATTGCTCAGTAAGTCGGTACGAATAAATATAACCACGAGCATTGCCATCAGGGTGAGAGCAAACGCCAAGGTTTGCACCAAGGTTTCTTGCTTGCGGCGTAATAGATTCCTCAAGCCTGCTCGCATTGAAACACTTAACATGCCGCTGCTTCTTTCTAGCAGGGCAAACAGCAGGGCGATCAATAAAAGGGTGAGTAAAAAGACCAGTACCGCACCACCCAGTACACTCAAGGTCATGATTAAGCTGCCCGTGTAAAACCACATCAACACGATAACGATGAATAATGCACTGCCGTATACAAGCCAGCCGGAAACCGGCAAGGGGCTGAGATCATTTCTCAATACCCGTAATGGAGAAACCGTCCGCAAACGCATAACGGATGGCAGTGTAAACCCTAATAACACCACCAAGCCTAAGCCGAGGCCTGACCAGGCAGCTTGCCAGCCTGCAGCAGGCACAACGTCGGGTAATACATCCCTAAGCAGATAGAGCAATATAAATTGCGCCGTCCAGCCCAGCGCAATGCCTGCGATACTACCCAGCACCGCAACCAACAACATCTGGAATAAATAGATAAATACCAAATCATTTTGCTTGCAACCTAAGCAACGCAATATAGCGCTGGTATCAAAATGACGCGTACTGTAATGCTTGCCACTGATGGCAATAGCGACCGCTGCCAACAACACCGCAATCAAACTGGCAAGCCCCATAAATCGCTCGGCGCGTACAAGAGCGCTTCCCACTGTAGGTTGCTGTTCACCGGGGGTGATGATTTTTTGCCCTGGAGCCAATTGCGGGGCCATCCAGGTTTCTAACTCTTTTATTGCAGATTCTGCGCCAGCAAACAGATAGTGATAATCCACGCGGCTACCATCTTGAAGCACTTCTGCCCGTGTCATATCGCCCGTATTCATCATCACTCTGGGGATGAAGCTGTACATGCTTCCACCTCGATCTGGCTCAAAGATCAATATACGGCTGGCTTTTAGCTGGATGGAACCAAGCGTTAGCGCCTGCCCCACTTCCATGTTTAGATCATTTAAAACCCGCGCATCCACCCAAACCTCACCCACTGGCGGGCCACTTTTGCTTATTTCAGGCTCACCATAAGCACTATCACTGATTTTTAAGGGTGCTTTTAGTGGGTAGTTTTCACCAACGGCTTTAACGCTGACTAGCAGCATTTCTTCATCACTGAGGACAACGCTAGAGAAGAATTGCACTGTTGCAGCCTTGAGCTGCAATGCTTTCGCTTTACTTTCCCAACTTTCAGGGCCTTCTGAATTTAATGGGCGCGTACTGTGAATCACCAAATCACCACCCACCATATCACCCGCTTTATAGCTCATGGCTTTTTCTATACGGTCTGTAAAAAAACCGATGGCGGTGTGGCTGGAAATTGCAATAAGCAAGGCCACCAATAAAACTGTCAGCTCGCCGGCCTTCCATTCACGCCAGCATAGTTTGAATGCCAAGCGCAGGCGTAATGAATAACTCATAGTGGACCTTCTTCCGCAGGCGGTTCAAGGTG
>JAESUE010000087.1 GCA_016763235.1 Pseudomonadales bacterium | reverse complement strand
TAGCACTCCCAGTTCTACGCCGTACATCAGGGTGATGATAATAGTGCTCATCACGGCGATAAAATCTCTTTTAGAGTACCTCCACGTTTTTTTAATAATAGAAAAGTCGACCAGTGTTATCACTGCAATGATAATGGTGGCGGCAAGGGTCGCCTTCGGCAAATAAGCCAGAGAGGGAGTAAAAAACAATGTGACGATAGCAATTCCTATAGCGGTATAAAACCCCGCTGCGGGCGTTACTGCACCGGCATCAAAATTCACCACAGATCGAGAGAAACCTCCGGTCACTGGAAACCCGCCTGAAACAGCCGAAGCGATATTGGAGGCACCCAGCGCGACAAGCTCTTGGTCTGGGGTAATACGCTGGCGTCGTTTCGCTCCCAATGTTTTACCCACTGAAATGGATTCGACATACCCTATTATTGAAATAAGCACTGCCGCTTTGAGAAGCTCTTCAGAAAACACACCCTCGAAGCCTGAAAATTGCAGTGTTGGCAGACCTGCCGGAATATCACCAATAACCGCAACACCTTTTTCATCCAAGTGAAAGTACCAGGCGATGAGCGTACTAAAAATTACAATAATGATTGGCCCAGTTTTACATAACATTCCTGCTCGGCTCGCCGTTACGCCTAAATAACGCAATACACCGGCCAATTTAGAGCGCACAAAAACAAGAAATACCAAGCCTGCCATTCCAATACTAAGCGTTATTAAATTAGTACTTGGCAAGCCCTGCCACAATGTATGCACTAATTCTGGCAGGGTATCACCGTGGGCCGAAATGCCAACAATGTGCTTCAACTGACTGAAGGCAATTAATATTCCGGAGGCCGTTATAAAACCCGCCACCACAGGATGAGAGAGAAAGTTAGCCAAAAAACCGAAGCGCAACACGCCCAGCAGCAGCAAAAACAAACCCGACAACAAGGCTAGGGAAATTGCCGCCTCGATATAATGCGCGCTACCGGCTTCGGCAATATTGCCCACTGCTGTTGCGGTCATTAATGACGCCACTGCAACAGGCCCAACAGACAAGGTGCGACTTGTGCCCAGAAACGTATACGCAACCAAAGGCAAAATACTCGCATACAAACCCATCTGAGGGGGCAAGTCAGCCAGCAGCGCATAGGCCAAAGATTGTGGAATCAGCATGATCGTGACAATAACAGCGGCGAGAAGATCCCCTGTTAAATCGCCACGATCATATGATTTACCCCAGTCTAGAATCGGCAAAAACCGCATTTTAGATGACACGTATCTTTAAGATCCCTGTTTCATTTTTGGTTTAACCAGCCATTCTTTCCCTTTAAGCATAGCTTCCCAATAGATCGGTGGAAGTATTTTCTCTTTTAGAATCCAAGCGGCTCTGGTAGGTTTTGTTCCATCGAGTAACCATGCCGGAAAAGAAGGCAGCAGCTTTCCACCATAACCAAATTCGGCTAAAACAACCTTTCCCCGTTCAACCGTTAGCGGGCAAGACCCGTAACCATTGTAATGCGCTACTGCACTGCTTTTATTAATATCGGCTGTGATATTCGCTGCTACGACAGGAGCCTGTGCACGTGCTGCTGCTGCAGTTTTTGCGTTGGGCGCATTCATTACATCACCCAGCGACCAGATATTTTCGTAGGTTTTATGCCGCAATGTATTTTGGTCCACATCGACCCAACCGGCTTTATCCGCAAGGGCGCTAGAAGAAATAAAGTGAGGCGCTTTCTGTGGAGGGCAAACGTGAATCATATCAAATTTTGTTTCGACAATTTCTTTGTTCCCTTCTGCATCAGTTTTTTCAAACCAAGCGGTTTTTTCTTCGCCACTTATCCGTACGAGGTTATGCATAAAATTAAGATCAGCTTTATACCGATCGACATAATTCATTAATGCGGGAACATATTCCTTTACACCAAACAACGCGCCTCCCGCATTGTAAAATTCTATATCTATACCTGATAAACGATTATTTTTGTACCAATAATCACCGGATAGATACATCGCTTTTTGAGGAGCACCGGCACATTTTATTGGCATTGGTGGTTGTGTAAACAATGCTTTGCCGTGATTTAATTTCTGAACGAGTTCCCATGTGTAGGGCGCAAGATCGTAGCGGTAATTAGAGGTGACGCCATTTTTTCCTAGTGTTTCTGGTAAACCTTCGATTTTGTGCCAATCAAGCATTAAACCCGGAGCCACAATTAAACGCTTGTAGGAAATCTCTTCACAACCCTCAAGCACTACAACATTTTTTTGCGGCTCAAAACCTGCAACAGCTGCTTTTATCCATTTTACGCCAGATGGAATTAAAGAAGATGTGCTGCGTTTTGTTTTCTCCGCATTAAAGATACCCGCACCCACGAGTGTCCAGCCGGGCTGGTAATAGTGGTCTTCTGAAGGATCTATAATTGCGATCGATAAATTTCTCTCTCTCGCTAATAAGCTTGAGGCAGCAGATATCCCCCCTGCGCCAGCACCAACAATAAGAACATCCCAAGTTGCTTTTGTTGACTGTGACGCATGTGAGCCAGGCTGAACCGCCGTCAAACGCGTACTAAGAGCGTTCAAATCAAAGCCGGCATTTTTAGCGGCTTTAAACACCACCTCTGGTGCTTCATGGCCTTCTTGCACACGGGAAAGCGCCCATAAAGTCGTGGAACGCATACCGCTTCGGCAATACGCATGTACTGGCTTGGGCAACGTTTTATAAAGAGTGGCAAAATCGCTAATATCTTGATCAGTGATTGCCCCTGAAACAACGGGCAAGTAGTGAAATTCTATACCGTGCTGCTTCGCTTGCTCTTCAATTTCAATGAAATTTGGTTGATCATTCCCTTCACCGTCTGGTCGGTTGCAGACGATGCTTTTTATTCCTTGCTTTGCTAACTCTGTAATGTCACTAGCGACAATTTGCCCCGATGCCGAAAATTCTTCATTTAATATTTTCTTGTCCATTTCTCTCTCGTTATTATTTTTTAGATATAAGGATTGTAACTATTCAGATTGCGTTCAAATTTAAGCTGAATACTGACCAAGGATTAAAATAAATTAATCGGCAACTTAAAGTAAACTCGACCGTTATCTTCTTCTGGAGGCAAGTGCCCAGCTCTCATATTCACTTGTAGCGATGGCAAGATAAGGTGCGGTACATCCAGCTCTGCATCCCTTGTTTCACGCAAAGTAACGTATTCATCTTCAGTCACCTGACTGTTTACATGAATATTTTCATCGCGCTCTTTTTTAATGGTGGTTTCATACTCTACTTCGCGAGTTTCCCCATAGTCATGACACATAAATACACGGGTTTCATCAGGCAAAAGTAGTAGTCGCTGAATAGAGTGGTATAACTCACGCGCATCACCACCGGGAAAATCAGCGCGGGCTGTTCCAGCATCGGGCATAAACATCGTATCGCCCACAAAGGCTGAATCACCGACAACAAAACTAACACAAGCGGGCGTATGGCCCGGCGTATGAATAACATTAACCTCTAACTGACCAATGTTAAACGTATCGCCATCCTCAAATAACCGGTCGAACTGAGAGCCATCTCGCTGAAATTCAGCGCCTTCGTTAAAAATCTTACCGAAGGTCTCCTGAACCCCGACAACTTCTTTGCCAATACCTAGGTTTCCTCCTAGAGCATCTTGAATATAGGGCGCGGCAGAAAGGTGGTCGGCGTGTACATGTGTCTCAAGTATCCACTCAAGCTCAAGGTTATGCTCGTCAATATAGTGAATAATACGATCTGCGCCGACATAGGAAATTTTTCCAGCCGAATAGTCAAACTCCATCACGGAATCTATCACCGCGCATGCGTTAGATGCGGGATCTTGCAGCACATATGAAAACGTATGGCTGCCTAGATCAAAAAATGGAACCACCAAAGGCTTGATAGAGGCATCCGACGTAAATGCCAGTGTTTTGCTTGTATTCGGTGTAGCGCTCATAAATACCTCTTTTGTTTGTAACTATTCAGATTACGCTCAAATTGGAGCGTAATCTGAACCGTTACAGAATCCGCTGAATAATTACCTTTTTGT
The DNA here is from genome assembly GCA_016763235.1 of Pseudomonadales bacterium. Classification (GTDB taxonomy): domain Bacteria; phylum Pseudomonadota; class Gammaproteobacteria; order Pseudomonadales; family UBA3067; genus UBA3067. Next base: position 2,166 of record JAESUE010000087.1, on the reverse strand, counting down.
TTAAGGTAAATCAACAATTTAAACCTTCTCCCACTAGTGAATACACAAAGTATGCCAACTTAACAAACTAAGGCTATCACTATGATATTAAGCAATTTCACGGTGACAGGCTGTTTTTAACACTTGATATAACAAGCAAGCCATGTCATTTTTGGCGGAGCATTCGTCACTTATGGCATTACCGAGAAACAGCAATGAGAATTATTGCACGAGAAACCAACAACGACATGGCAAACATGCTCGACGGCTACGAACACCCTGCCATTCTTGTTACGGTCGATTATAAAATCCTCGCTACTAACGATTTGTATGCCGAGCGTTTTGGTGAAATAAATCCGAAAAAAACCAACTACTGCTACCAAGTCTCTCATGGATACACCAAACCCTGCGACCAAGCCGGAGAAGACTGCCCCCTTATGGCGGCCAAATCTTCCCGAAGAAAAGAACGCGTGCTTCACATTCATCAAACCCCACGGGGAAAAGAGCATGTTGACGTTGAGCTTTTGCCAATTACTGAAAATGGCGAGGTTAAATTTTTTGTAGAACTGCTCAAACCTGTGCAGATAGCAAGCGCAGAAGATAGCAACCAAAACTGGGTAGGAAACAGCCCTGCCTTTAACCGCGCTATTGCGCTAATCACCCGTGTTGGCCCCAGTGATGCCGCTGTGCTCTTGCTCGGCCCATCAGGCAGTGGAAAAGAGTTAGCTGCCCATGCAATACATAATGCCAGTTTACGAAAAGACAACGCCATGGTCACTTTAGAGTGCGCAGGCCTCACCGAAAGCCTGTTTGAAAGCGAGTTGTTTGGTTATGTAAAAGGCGCCTTCACCGGCGCTATTCATGATCGACCTGGTTTGGCAGAAGCGGCCAACGGCGGAACATTATTCCTCGATGAAATTGGCGATATTCCTTACCCCTTACAAGTGAAGTTACTACGCTTACTTGAAACTGGCACCTATCGCCCGGTAGGCAGCACCGAGTCAAAAACCACCCTCTTTCGACTGATTTGCGCCACCCATAAAAATATTGAAGAACTCGTAGAAAAAGACCTCTTCCGCCAAGATCTATACTATCGCATCAATGTGTTCCCCATACATATTCCAGCCCTGCAAGAGAGGATAGAAGATATTCCGATTATCGCCAAAACACTGCTTAAAAGAATCACACCGAACACTGACTTTATTCTTACCAATACCGCCATGAATCAATTAAAACAGCACCACTACCGGGGTAATGTGCGTGAGTTGCGCAATATCCTCACCCGTGCAACCGTACTTGCAAACACTAACGTCATTGACAACCATGTGCTCGAGCAATGCTTTAACATCAGCGAAACACCGGAAAACGAAGAGCCAAACTTAAAAGAGCTTGAGCTGCGCTACTTAGAAAAACTGATGCAGAGATATAAAGACGACAAAGAAAAAGTGGCAGAAATTGCAGGAATCAGTGTACGATCCCTTTATCGAAAACTTTCAGACTAAGCCCCTTAGCCAACTAATATCAATAATAAGCGATGAATAAAATAGCCCTTCTTCTCAGCATACTTAGTTATAGTTTTTGTATCACTGGCTGCAGTGACTCCCTTCAAGATATAAAGGTGCCCAGCGGTTTTAGTATTAGCATTTACGCGGACAATATTCCCGGTGCAAGACAAATGGCGCTAGGCGACAAAGGAACTGTTTTTGTCGGTTCGAAAAAATCAGGGCGCGTTTATGCCCTTATTGATACCAACGGCGATTATCACGCTGACCAACGCATCACCATAAAAAATTCGCTTAGCCTCCCTACAGGTGTTGCCTTCCTTAAAGGTGATTTATTTGTTTCAGGCCCTGATAAAATCCTGCGTTATAAAAATATAGAAAACAATCTTCAACATCCCGCTCAACCATTACTTGTATTGGATAATCTGCCTAATGATAGCCACCACGGCATGCGTGTTTTAGAGTTCGGCCCTGACAAAATGCTTTATACCGCTATCGGAATGCCTTGTGACATTTGCCAACTACAAAACCCCCTTATGGGTAGCATTCTGCGTATTAATCCCGAAAATGGGGACTATTCGATCTATGCGCACGGAATACGAAATAGTGTCGGCCTAGCGTGGCAACCCAGCACACAACACCTTTGGTTTACAGATAATGGACGCGACTGGCTTGGGGACGACAT
>JAESUE010000086.1 GCA_016763235.1 Pseudomonadales bacterium | reverse complement strand
TAAATCCAGTCACATTCTCATTCTGGATTCGCCCGCCAGCTTCTAGATTCTTTTGATATTCATTTTCATCATTAACAACCGCAGATTCAGCAACCTTTTTGGTATGGGCTTCCTCCCCAAACTCATCAAATGACTCCGATTCCAGTGCACGCAACCAACGTTGCTGATTGTCGCTCTTGGTTGCTTGCGTAGCCGTTTGCGTGGCAGATGTTTGTTGCGCAGCGGTGCCAATACCTGAACCAACACCAATACCTGATGATTCCACGCTCATATTGCTTTCCTTTCCATACGCGATAAAAACAGATCTTCCACTTCTTTCATCTCCATACTATTCAGCATTTGTATCGTCGACTCTTGCTTTTGTGCTATTTTCTCACCCAACAAACGCCTTTCAACATTCAATTCAATCAAGATATCCTTTGTTTTCTCACAAATATTTTCAGCATTATCTGATTCACTTTGCAGCAATTGTTTTTTCAGTCGTTGACCCACAATAAAGTCATTGATATTCATAATATCTTCAGGTGAAATCAAACTTCCTGGAGAAAAAGCCTTAGACACTTTTTCTTCACACTGCATGATCAGCATTTCAACCTCATTAAAGGCATGCGTTATTATCGCGAGCTTTTTCTCTTGCCCCTGCAACTCCAGATTTCTCTCATTAATCCGCTGCTCATTCAATTGCCACAAATAGCGAAGTGCCTTTATTTTTTTCTTTTGTTGAGACAATGACTGCGCGTCCATTACGACCCCTTATCCTTTAGAGGTTATCCTTCAACCACTTTTGTAACACTTTCTCTGCATTTTTCTCTGGCGTTGCCTGCGTTATAGCAAGTTCAAACTTCGAATAAAATGCAATCGCTGAATCAAGAGCTCTATTACTACCCTCTTTGTAGGCACCCAGCTCTATCAAGTCTTTTGATTCATTATATAAACTTAGATGCTTAAGAGCCTGATCAACCAACGCCTGATTCTCTTTGGTTGTTATCTGTCTATGAAGTCGGCTTACACTTTCCAACAAATCTATTGCTGGGTAGCGCCCTCTGGTAGCAATTTTTCTTGATAACACAATGTGTCCATCCAAAATCGCTCGTGTTGTATCAGAAACCGGCTCGTTAAAATCGTCTCCTTCCACAAGAACCGTATACACTGCAGTTATCGACCCGCTATCTCTGAAATTTCCAGCACGCTCTACCAATTTTGGTATCTGCGCAAAGGCCGACGGGGTATAGCCTCTTGCCGTTGGTGGCTCTCCAATCGCCAACCCAATTTCTCGCTGAGCCATGGCAAAACGTGTGATAGAATCCATTGCCAGAAATACTTTTTTGCCCTGATTCTTAAAGTATTCCGCAACAGTTGTAGCAGCATATGCAGCGTGAACCCTTACCAAGGCAGGTTGATCAGCTCCCGCCACAACAATAATGCTATTTTTAAGGCCTTCTTCGCCTAGATTTTCAACAACAAAATCCAATACTTCTCGTCCACGCTCTCCAATCAATGCGATTACATTGACATCAGCGTTGGACGCTTGCGCTATTTGTCCCAATAACGTACTTTTGCCAACACCACTACCAGCAAAAAGCCCTACTCGTTGGCCGACACCTATACTCAACATAGTGTCAATGGAACGAATACCTGTCGTAAATTGCTCTGTAATTCGCTGTCTATCCAGCGGATTTATTGGCTCAGGGTACAGCGGATACTCCTCACCAAGAGAATCAAACGCTTTTCCGTCCATAGGTCGACCAAATGCATCCACCACTCGGCCTAATAAATGTTCGCCCACTCGTAATGACGCTGCACGTCCTGTCGCAACGATTTCACTTCCCACATGAATGCCGCTTAAATTACCATATGGCATCATGAGCACATGGCCATCTCTAAAGCCCACGACTTCAGCAAGTACCGGTTTCAAGGCTTGCGGAGTATAGATCTCACAGATTTCACCTAAAAACACATCAGGCCCAGAGGCTTCTAGCACAAGTCCGTAAAACTGAAGCACTCGTCCATTACGCTGAATTGTTTCACAGGTTTTTATTGCCCTGAGAAATCGGCGACTATCCATTACGCCCCCAGCTCATCAGATTTGATCACACCAACAAGCGTTTCTTTAAGTCGTTGCAATTGTGTTTCCAATCGACCATCCCAGCTACCTGAGCTTGATTCCACTATGCAGCCACCTTTACCAACACGATCATCGGCTACAAATGTAACATCAGAATATCCAATTTTATCTGAAAGCGATGATACGGCAGAAATATCATTTGGATTGACATGCACCTTTAGGTCACTCAAATCCTTCAGCGACGAAATCACATTTTCTATAACCGCTCGACGAAAAGACTCCGCCGCATAGTTTTCACCGATTATTTTACACAAGGCCTCAAAGGTAATTTCAACGGCTAGTTTCTCAGCATCGTTAATTTTCGATTTCAAATTTTCATTGAAAAATCCGATACTTCAGAAACTTCCTTATATTTGTGAGCAATATTATCCTCGGCTGCTTTATTCCCTTCTGCCAACCCTTTTTCATATCCTTTGCGCTTCTCATCGTCCAGGTCACGATTAAGAGCATCCAACTGTTCTTTTAGCGCAGCAAATTTTTGCTCTGCAATAACTCGTTTTTCAGACTCAGCATCCAAACTTTTCTTTATTTCATTGAACAGTGCCGGTGATATTTCAGCTAACTCTTGACCTTTATCCGGCTGCCTCTCGATTCGGTCATCAATAACATTGCTTGTAGATTTCTTTCCATGATTTAATGAACCAGCAGGCTTGCGCGCACTGGAACGTGCCTTCCCATCATCGTCTTGATAAGGTGCTTGTAGTTTTCTGCTTCCCACAACGGGATGTGACCGAATAACTTTACTCATCAGATGTTATCGTCATTTCAAGTTGGGAGTTCATATATCTGGCCATACTATCAATCACCCTTTCTGACGCGGCTCTCGTTATATTTTTTTCAGCCTCTTTTACACGACGGCTAAAAGGTCCAGCTGATGATGCAATACAATGGCGTAATTTCGAGTGTTCCATAACAGGAAGAAGTTGAGCTAAAGACTCTGGCGACATTGTTACAACAACGTCTTGACCTTTTTGAAGGGTGCAAGCATCCAATAAACGAGAAAGTGTTTCTAGTGCTGACTCTTTGGGCGTAGCAGCCTCAATATGGCTAACCTCTGCTGGCTTAACTAGGTCATATATTTCATCAAATTTAACACTATTAAAGGATTTGATTTTTTTTAACCCGTTAAGCGCACTTCGTACCGCACCCTGACTAACGGGCGTTAAATTCGCTAAAATCCATTCTCTATCTTTTTTGTGTAAAGGATGTAACACCGCAGCCGTATTTTTTATCGCTTTTTGCATCGGTTATCGCTCCATCGATACGGCAGTCTTACTTTCATCAGTAAGCCAAAGCTGAATGTCATTTAGCAATTCATCTCGCTCTTCAAACGTTAACCGCGCAGGCTGTTTGCGTAACCGCGATACAGCGATTAAGGCTAACAACAGCACAACAATACAGAATGACAAAAACACAACCATTGGTCGAATTGAAGAACTTGTAGCTAGACTGTTTGAGGCTGCTATATTATTCGAGATAGTATTCGAGATATTATTCGATGCCATAACGCCATCCATTCCAGTGCTCAGTACAACGGGTAAGTCAAGATTGCTCCCTAGCAATGCTGCCTCAGAAATACGTGTAGAGCCAAGTGCAGAGATAACACTAATTTCATCTCCCCTAACGTCATTAAAGCCAATTGCATTTTTGACAATTGCTTCCACCTCTGAAATACGTGTATTTGCTAGGTTAGTTGGTAATAACACGCTAACGGTTAATCGACTAATACCACCGGGTGCCTCAACGGTATTTTCTCTCGATCGACCAAAATCAAAGGGTTCCTCGGTATTTTCTTTAATGTCTGCAACCTGGCGACCTTTTTTACTCTTGGCAAGGGTATTATTAACCGTTTTGGTATGCTTACGCTTTGTCAGCACCCCTTTAAAACCGCCAATAGGTGGTAACACTTCTTCAACAATTCGCTCGACTGTTTTTGATGACAGCGCTACATTAATTGTTACGGAACTATTGCCAAATCCAAACAACATATCGAGAGCACGCTGAACCTTCTGCTCAAGGTAAGTTTCTATATCACGCGAACGTTGTGTTGCTTTTTTACCAAACATCATTCCATCATCGATTGCACTCAGCACACGCCCCTGACCATCAAGAAT
>JAESUE010000085.1 GCA_016763235.1 Pseudomonadales bacterium | reverse complement strand
ACCCCACACCACCACCCAAATTACTGGTGTGGGTGTGCTTAATTTACTGGAAGCAATTCGTATTGTTAATCCAAAAATCCGCTTTTACCAAGCGTCGACTTCTGAAATGTTTGGTAAAGTACAAGAAATCCCACAGCGGGAAAGTACTCCATTTTATCCCCGTAGCCCTTATGGCGTTGCAAAGCTTTATGCACACTGGATGACTATTAACTATCGTGAGTCTTACGATATGTTTGCTTCCAGCGGTATTTTATTCAATCACGAGTCACCTTTACGTGGTTTAGAGTTTGTTACCCGTAAAATTACAGACGGCATTGCGAAAATTAAACTGGGTCAGCTTGATGTATTAGAACTCGGAAATATGGATGCCAAACGCGACTGGGGGTTTGCAAAGGACTATGTCGACGGCATGTATCGGATGCTTCAAGCTGATCAGCCCGATACCTATGTGCTGGCAACCAACCGGACTGAAACAGTGCGGGATTTTGTAACAATGTCATGTAAAGCAGCCGGTATTCAAGTTGAATGGAAAGGTCACGCTGAAGACGAAGTTGCCATTGACCTAGGCTCTGGCAAAGAAATAGTTCGTGTAAACCCTAAGTTCTACCGGCCTGCAGAAGTTGAGCTTCTTATTGGTAATCCCGAAAAAGCAAAATTGGAGCTAGGTTGGGAACCCACTACTACACTTGAACAACTATGCGCCATGATGGTTAAAGCGGATATGGAAAGAAATCAAAAAGGCTATTCTTTCTAAGATGCGAATTCTAATAAGTGGTCTCCATGGATTTACCGGGCATTATGTTAAATCTGCTTTAGAAAAAGTGGGCCATGACGTAGTAGGGCTTTCTAGTAACATCACCGATTACAACGCACTTTCATCAGAAGTTGCGCAAGTAAAACCAGAGGCCGTCATACATTTGGCTGCGGTGGCATTTGTTGGCCATGGGACAGCTAATGCCTTCTATGAAGTGAATCTTATCGGCACGCGTAACCTGCTTGAAGCTCTAGCAATCAATGCACCCAATGTTCAAAGCGTTCTTTTGGCAAGCAGTGCCAATGTTTACGGAAACCGTTCAGAAGGTGCTTTAAGTGAATGCGCAACACCCTACCCCGCAAACGATTACGCAGTAAGCAAACTTGCCATGGAAAACATGGCACAACTGTGGATGGAAAAACTACCTGTTTTTATTGTTAGGCCTTTTAACTATACCGGTATAGGCCAAGATATAGAATTCCTGATCCCCAAGATTGTTTCTCACTTTTTAGAGAAAAAACCCTTAATTGAACTGGGTAACTTGGATGTATGGCGTGAGTTTAATGATGTTCGTTTTGTTGCTGAAAGTTATCAACAGTTATTAGAACTTAATCCACGCCGAGAAATCATAAACATCTGTACGGGGAAAACTCACTCCTTGCGAGAAGTTATAGGGCTTTGCCAGGATATTACCGGTCACAATATTGAAATTTCCGTTAACCCTGACTTTGTACGAGCCAATGAGGTTCGCGTACTCAAAGGCGATAACACCAAATTAAAGAGCTTGGTGGGGGATATTCCAACTTTCTCCCTTGAAAAAACACTTCGATGGATGCTCGAATGTGAGTCCGCCTGAGCATTATGAAACTAGGTGTTGATGCCAGATTACTTTCCCGCCCCTTAACGGGTATAGGTCGTTACACCCTTGAAATGTGCCGTGCCCTTTGTAAACACCCAGACCTCTCTCTTTTCCTCTATAGTCCTGCCCCCATTCCAGCTGAGGTTTTACGTGGCTTAGAACCCGCAAAAATTCGAGCTGGCTCGTGGGATAATACTCTGCTTAGGCAGATTTGGGGCATTTCTATATTACCTAGGTTAGCAAAACAGGATTCTGTGGATATTTTTTGGGGGCCTTCTCACCGCTTGCCACGCTTCCTTCCTTCTTCCACAACTAAAGTGGTTACCATTCATGACTTAGTTTGGAAATATGCTGGCGAAACCATGCGCCCCTTATCTCGTATTAGGGAGCGTTACCAAATGCCGCTTGCTGTTCAAATGGCTGACCTTGTATTCGCTGATTCTCATGCAACCAAAACCAGTATTATTGAGTCCTTTCCCCTTAGTAAAAACAAAATAAACGTGGTGCATTTAGGCGTCACGCATTTTGACAGTAATCCATCGAAAGAATTATTACGGCCACTCAATATTAAGAGGCCATATTTTCTCTTTGTTGGTACTTTAGAGCCAAGGAAAAACCTAGAAAGGTTGCTGGCTGCTTTTTCACAACTACCATCACATTCCAGAAAAAATATAGATCTTGTTATTGCGGGTGGTGCGGGCTGGGGGAAGGTTGATATTGAAAACAAAGTCAAAGAGCTTAAATTAAGCTCACACGTTCATTTGCTCGGTTACGTTAGTGACCAGACCCTTAATGCTCTTTATAAGCATTCTAAATTCTTAGTGATGCCATCACTCTATGAAGGCTTTGGACTCCCCCTTGTTGAGGCTATGGCGCATGGTGTTCCCGTATTAAGCTCTAACAATTCTTCAATGCCTGAAGTCGCGGGTGAGGCTGGCTTTTTAGTCGATCCTTTAGACGTAAACTCGATCGCTCATGGCCTCACTGAAATGATTAATAATGACTCTTTGCGAAACAATCTCGCTGCAAAAGCCAAGCTCAATGTACAACGTTTTAATTGGGACAAATCCGCGCAGCAATTTATTACTGCATTAAAAGAAACAATAAAATACTGACATTATTTTTTATCAGCAAATATTTTAGTTTACTCATTGTACTCAAGCGGATTTAATATAGAGAAAATACGCTAATACTAAGGCTAAACAAAATGAGCACACCAAAAACCACTCCTACATTATTTATCAAATCTATTCTTTTTTATATTCTTTTCGCAATCGTTACAGTCCTCTATACCCTCCCTTGTGTTGTCCTTGCGCCATTTCTTTCACTAAAAAACAAACACGCTGTTATAGCGGTTTGGGGCAAGATGTTTCTATGGCTGATTGAACGTATTTGCGGCGTGAAGTATGAGGTGAGTGGTTTAGATAAAGTCAGTAACAAGCCTGCTGTGGTAATGAGTAAGCACCAGAGTGATTGGGAAACCTTTGCTTTTTTGACTTTGTTTAATCCCCAGTCCACCGTGGCGAAGAAAGAATTATTAACCATTCCATTTTTTGGCTGGTGTTTAAAAATTAAAGACCCTGTCATTATTGATCGATCAAAGAAGACGAATGCACTGAAGCAGCTAATAAGCCAAGGGAAGGAAAACCTTAAAAAGGGATGTTGGGTGATGATCTTTCCAGAAGGGACGCGCGTCGCACCAGGAGAACCCTCTGAATACTCCTCTGGAGGTGCCTTTCTCGCTCAGAAGGCGGGAGTATCAATAATACCCATTGCACACAATGCTGGGGAGTTTTGCCCACCTCGCGGGTACATCAAATACCCAGGCACCATTCAGGTAGTTGTGGGGCCAGAAATTAGTACGGAGGGGAAAAAGGCGAAGGCTATTATGAAGGAAGTGGAATCTTGGATTCGTTCTACGATGGCGGAAATAAGCCCAGAGAATGAGGGCTTAGAGAATAAAGCCCCCGCTTCAAGTGAAGAGAGGGCTTAAGCACGCTTTAATTGATGCTAACACCTCGGCTCACGCTCGAATTTGAGCATGAGCCGAGGTGTTACGATTTATATATCGAGGTTCGAAACGTTGAGGGCATTTTTTTCAATAAACGCCCTACGCGGTTCAACTTGATCACCCATTAATGTGGTGAATATTTGATCAGCAGCAATCGCATCTTCCACGGTTACTTTTAGCATACGCCGTGTCTCTGGATCCATTGTGGTATCCCACAGCTGCTCTGGGTTCATTTCTCCAAGCCCTTTATAACGGGATATCGTCTGACCTCGCTTGGCTTCACTCATTAACCAGTCTAGCGCTTCTTTGAAGTGTGTAATCGCTAAGCTGCGCTCTCCCCGTTTGATATAGGCGCCCTCTTCCACTAAACCGCTAAGAGTATCAGCGAGTTTGCCGATAGATTTATATTCCTGCGAGCGGAAAAAGTCGAGGCTCAAACGGTAGTCACGGGGTACACCGTGCGCAAGCACTTCGATGTCGGGGAGAAATAAAGATCTCTCCTCATCTTTACCCACCGTCACGGTATAACGCTCGGAAGGATTAATACGCTTATCTACTTCGCCTTGAAGCAACTCCGCCCAAGCGCTGACTTTATCGTGAGACTGTAGATCTTCTTCACTCAGCACTGGCAGATCTATCATAGATTCTAATGCGATAATGGGGTAAAGACGGGACAAACGCTGATTGATCGCGATAACACCCTGATAACTTTTCACAAAGCTTTCAAGTCCAATGCCAGAAATAGCCGGCGCACTTTCGTTCACATACAAACCCGCATTTTCCAGCGCTACTTCTGTTAAGTAGTTCTGCAGCACTTCTTCATCTTTAAGGTATTGCTCTTGCTTCCCCTTTTTAACTTTATAAAGAGGAGGCTGTGCAATGTATATGTAGCCGTTTTCGATCAATTCAGGAAGTTGGCGAAAGAAAAAGGTGAGTAGTAATGTACGGATATGTGAGCCATCCACATCGGCGTCGGTCATGATGATGATGTTGTGGTAACGAAGTTTTTCGAGGTTAAATTCTTCCCGCCCGATGCCACAACCCAAGGCCTTAATCAGAGTGCCCACTTCTTGAGATGAGATCATCTTATCAAAGCGCGCTTTCTCTACATTTAGAATCTTACCCTTGAGAGGAAGTATGGCCTGGGTTCTACGATCACGCCCTTGTTTGGCAGAGCCGCCCGCAGAATCACCCTCCACAATGTATAGTTCAGAAAGAGCGGGGTCTTTTTCTTGGCAGTCAGCCAGTTTTCCAGGTAAGCCGGCAATGTCCAACGCCCCTTTACGACGGGTCATCTCTCTTGCACGTTTTGCGGCGTCACGAGCCCGCGCAGCATCAATAATTTTCGCTACAATCGCTTTGGCTTGCTGGGGATTTTCCATCAAGTAGTCGTTGAGGTGTTCACCCATTGATTGCTCAACAGCTAGTTTTACTTCAGAAGAAACTAATTTATCTTTTGTTTGGGAGGAAAATTTAGGGTCAGGGACTTTCGCAGAAATAATAGCCGTTAAGCCTTCCCTAGCATCGTCTCCCGTGGTTGCTACTTTTTCCTTTTTAGCGAGCCCTTCTTTCTCGATATAAGTGTTCATTGTTCGAGTAAGAGCAGAGCGGAACCCAGCAATGTGCGTACCACCATCTCTTTGTGGGATATTATTGGTATAGCAGTACACGCTCTCTTGATATGAGTCGTTCCACTGTAGTGCGACTTCTACGCAGATGCCATCATCACGGATAGCATTAAAGTAGATAACGTCATTCAAGGGTGTTTTATTTTGATTTAAATATTCCACAAAATAACTAAGACCACCTTCGTATTCGAAGACATCTTCCTGACCACTACGCTCATCTTTAAGCACAATGCGCACACCTGAATTGAGGAAAGAAAGCTCCCTCAGGCGTTTTGCCAAAATATCGTAACTAAAGTGTATGTTATTAAAGGTCTCTGAGCTGGCTTCAAAGTGACACTCGGTTCCAGTAGTCGCGCTATCCCCTACTACTGCTATAGCTGCCTGAGGAACCCCATGTACGTAGTCCTGCTCCCATAGCTTACCGGCGCGGCGAATAGATAACTTCAACTTTGACGACAAGGCATTTACAACCGATACGCCTACACCGTGCAAGCCTCCCGAAACCTTATAAGTGGAATCATCAAACTTACCGCCAGCATGAAGAACGGTCATAATTACTTCTGCTGCCGATACGCCTTCCTCATGAATATCAACAGGGATACCCCGGCCATTATCGGAGACACTGATAGACTCATCAGGGTGTATTATCACAAGTATTTCAGAGCAATGGCCTGCCAGTGCTTCATCGATTGAGTTATCGACAAGTTCAAAAACCATGTGATGAAGGCCCGTTCCATCATCGGTATCACCAATGTACATCCCAGGTCGCTTACGAACTGCATCCAGACCTTTCAGTACTTTAATGCTGGACGAGTCATACTCATTGTTATCCGTCATAGAGCCCTTACTCCAATCATACAATTAAGCAGGTAGTATTCTGCCTTGTTCCACGTGGAACATTTTATAGCTATCTTTTTCGAGGAAAGTTTTCGATGTTTGTAATTCCGTACCAGTAACAAACACCTGGCTATTACAAGCATCCAGTGTTTCAAAAAGCAATTGGCGGTTTGCCACATCAAGCTCAGCGCCGATATCGTCAATCAACACGATGCTTGGTAACTTTTCCTCGCCTTTTAGTTCTGAAAAAGTAACAATTTGCGCTAGTGATAAAGCACATATAAGAAGTTTTTTTTGGCCCCGGGAAAGGTATTCACTGGCTGGCTTATCACCAACCTTTAGTTGTAAATCCGCACGATTTGGGGAGTTACGAGTATACCCCAATTTAAGATCTCTTTCGATATTGGCTCTAAGTATAGCTGCCAGCTCAACCTGCTCAGGCCAACCACGGTTTAACTTTAATCCGATATTCAGCTCTGGCAATAGGCGACTAACAAGCGGCGTAAAATTACCAACAAGTTTTTCAAATACATTCTGTCGAAGCACATTAAGCTTCTCAGAACACTGAGAAAGCTTTTCATCCCATACTGATAATTCTGCTACGTTTAGTCTACTACCCTGCTTTAACAAGGCATTTCTTTGCTTAATCAACCTCTGCACAGAGGCCCATGTATCATTAAACTCGTGTTCCACGTGGAACGCTAGCCAATCTATAAACTGCCGACGCCCTTTGCTGGGCCCATCAATAGGACTAAAACTCTCTTGTGTAATTATTCGAATAGGAAGGATGCGAGCAAGTTCTGATGCGGTTTTAAGTGTCGTTTGATTTAAGCGAATAAGTGTATCGGACTCACGACTTTTTGAAATTCCAATTTTGTTGTTAGTGCTACTCGCATCACTATATTCAGCGATAACACGACATTCTTTTTCTTCATCAGAAATTAGATTTTTAATATTATTTGTACGGAATGACCGAGCTAAACCCAGCAAATAGATTGCTTCAAGGAAACTACTTTTGCCGCTCCCATTAGAGCCACTCAGAAGAGTAAATCTTGGGTGCGGGTTAATATCCACTTTTTGGATGCAACCTACGTTTTCGATTCGTAGTTGGGAAATACTCATCTACATCTTCATGGGCATAACGATATAGATTGCTTCGTCAGATTCCGGGTTTTTGATGATGGATGTGTGGTTACCATCGGCAATGCTAAAGTGTACATCTTCACTTTTAAGAATATTCAATACATCTAATAAGTAATTTACATTAAAACCCAGTTCAATCTCTTTCCCTGAGTAATCAACAAACACCTGCTCTTCAGCGGCTTCCTGCTCTGGGTTATTAGTGTTAATAAGAATACTGTTAGGTGATAAGAAAAGACGGACACCTCGATATTTTTCATTAGAAAGGATCGCCGCCCTTTGCAGCGCAAGCTTTATCTCTTCCCTATTAACAACAAACTGAACCTCTCCATCGGCAGGTATAACGCGTTTATAGTCAGGGTATCGACCGTCAACGAGCTTTGAGGTAAAACAAATGTCGTCGGTATAAACTCGAATATGATTACTACTGATACTCACAGCAACTTCATCAGTGCCGTCAGAAAATATACGCGTCATCTCCATGACACCCTTTCTGGGTATGATCACCTGGCTTGGTGTCTCAATGGGTAACGCTATATCGATGCCTGATAGCGCCAATCGATGGCCATCGGTAGCTACCACCACGAGTCGTCCATCACTAATTTCCATCAACATGCCATTTAAATAATAACGCACGTCTTGAACAGCCATAGCGAACGCAGTTTGGTCGAGTAAACGGCACAATACATTACGGGGAATACTGAAGTTTACTAAGCCCGCCTTCTCTTCCACATTAGGGAATTCATTGGCTGGCAACGTTGTTAAATTAAAACGACTACGGCCACTTTTTAAAATAAACTTACCTTCATGAACAGAGGCATCAATCATTGCGCTGGGCAGTGATTTACATATGTCGGTCAGTTTTTTAGCAGGGACAGTAATCTCCCCTTCTTCGAAATCACCATCAAGCTTTATACGAGCGATAACCTCTAGCTCGCTATCACTACAAGTAAAGGAGAGCTCTCCCTTGTCTAGAACGAGCAAGACATTACCAAGGATGGCATGGGTTTGTTTGCGTTCAACAACTCCCGATACAAACTGCAACGGCTTAAGCAGGTCATCCCTGTTTACTGTAAATCTCATCCTAATTTCCTCGGCCTGGCTTCCATTTACATTAAGAAAATGACGTGTATGGGTTGTAAAAATAAGTGTACGAAAAACACCCTTTTAGCTGCCTAAGACCTTTTTAAGGGTCTTATTAACAAATTTTAAAATCTTCTATGTCGTTAATATTCTTGATAAATTTATGTAATCCTCATCCATATCTGGGTCTGACTCCCGCAGCTCTTTTACCTTCTTACAGGCGTGCAAAACCGTCGTATGATCCCTTCCACCAAAGGCCTCACCAATTTCTGGAAGACTATGATTGGTGATTTCTTTGGATAAGCTCATAGCGACTTGCCTTGGCCGCTGCCTTGAGCTGCCAACGTCATCGCCGAGCAACAAACCGAGCTCATTACTCTTGATAGGCGAGCCTTCAAGCGACTCCTAGGTCCTCTCTAGGAGTATCTCAAGAGAAACATGAAAGTTTATGAGAAGTACATCAACTAAGCCTAATCCAATCATTTTTAACCTTAGTGGGGTTTTGGGGTTTTGGGGTTTTGGGGTT
>JAESUE010000084.1 GCA_016763235.1 Pseudomonadales bacterium | reverse complement strand
TCACCAAGGGCTGCTTTGGCTGCGGTGTAGAACATATCGCGTACGGGGGGGGCTGATCTTTGAAAGGGGTGCATACCGACACCAATGACATATATGTCATCTATCATCTCTAACTCTCCAATTTTTTAATAATTATTTTTAGGTCTAAACGGCTGAGAAGCAGAAGGTACAAAGCTCTGTGTCGCCCTTTTTCACAACAGGCTGAAGATCCAGCTTCATTTTCATGCCGATTTCCCAGTCACCCTCTTTGCCTACAAGGTTAGCTTGAATTCGAATACCACCGGGCAGATCAACTTGACCTACGCCTGTGCCGCCAAAGCCCATTTCAGTTGCGCCCATAACCGGCATGTGGATAAATGTCCAGGAATAAAGAATTCCTTCCGTTGGCAGCTCAACCGTTTCAACGGGTTCTTCTGTAATAGGACATTGCTTACGAATTGGGAAGTAGTGCTGATCAGCAGCTTTGCTGTATGAGCCTAACAAAGCAGGTGAGCCATCTTCGTGTATCACGAAATAGCCTTCTTCAAGTGGTTTTCTTGACATTTGGCGCTCCAATGGTTTGGGTTGTTTTTGTTTTATTATTCAGGTTTAGAGGTAAGCAGCCGACTTTTGGTTCGGCATCAAACTACACCTCTACGCTTCTGACACACTAGGTAGCGGTGTAAGGAACGCACCGTAGAAAAGAAGCTCCGAAGTAGCCTTACCACCCTGTATTGCACTTCGGCTGAAATCATCGCCCAACATCTACAGGGTAAAAGTCAGGAACTTCGCAACTTCCTATCGTGTGGCATCATACCAATTATCCACTTGAGCACAAGCACTGCAGGATTTACACGCTGAAAAAGGAAGGTTATTACGAGGCGGGACTGGCGATATAAACCGGATACCACTGATATGGCTTTAATTGAATACTTACGTTCTCGGCATCAGTGCTCATTACAGGAATGACCACCTGCAGAACCATCTCACCACGCCCACCTTTTAACGATACAGGTACCAGGCCGCTGACTAAGAGTTCTTTGTTTGGAGTATACACCTGATAGGAGATTTCAACGCGAGCGAATTCAGGGAGAGCGTTCCCGTTAACGGCTATAATCGTCGCTCGGCCGTGTAATACTGGATTAAACTCATCTTGGGAAAATTGATAGGTAACATCTTCCAGCTTGAATTTTTGCTCGCCATATTCCACCTTGGCATCCTTCAGTGCGGCAATATTCTCCTCCACTAGACGAATGTCATTTGAAATACTTGTTATGGATCGCCTCGCCTCGTTATCTGAGCACGCCCCAATCAAAGCAAGAAACGAGATAAGCAATATCGTTGATTTCCCTTTCAACACTGTCACCTTATAAATTTGAAAACCTCAGGTTATCTTACTCACACACCAAGAAGTCAAACCCGCGAATATAGCTTTCGCCTTTTAAGTACCTTCTCAACATATTCTCTGGTTTCACGTTGCGGTAAAAACTTTATCAAGCGCATCAAAACCTGCTGATTGCTCATCTCATTAATCACCCCAACTGCTTTCTGCATTTGTGGCACCGGTATAAATGCTCTAGCCACATTCGTACTGCCAGCGTTATAGGCTGCAACCATGCAGTACATTCGACTAACTGGATTCTTAATATTCTTTAGATATCGAAAACTCAGAATATTGAGATAAGCAGCACCCACTTTTATGTTGTTATCAGGCTGATAAAGAAACCCTGCAGAAAGAAGCTTTTTCTTATTAAATAGCACTCTGCTTGCATCTCTACCTGCAGTGCGAGGAACTATTTGCATCAAACCAAAAGCGGGGATATGTGAGCGCGCCAAAGGGTTAAAGTGGCTTTCAGTGTGCATAATCGCCATCACCAAATCCGCAGGGATATCAAACTCACTGGAATACCTTCTTACCGAAGAGAGGTATTGCTTGGCTTTATCTCGCATCCTGCTTTTTGGCAGCGGGATAACATAAGTAACCTTGCTTGAAGCACCCTGCAAGCCCCCATTGCCACGAACAGCAAGCTGATCCCGATAACGGGCATACGCGCGCTTCATCAAACGATGTGTTAGCTTCGATATATCTTTGGCTGTGGGTGCCTCTGTTTTAAATAGCTCGCTAAAAACCAGTTGATCCAAGCCTTCCTGATCCTCAATATTTAAAACATGCTTAAGAACTGGATCACGCTGCAAGGCAGCAAAAATGGTACTACTCAAAAGCTCTCCCAGTTGAATACCCGCAAATTCTTTACTCTCTCGGTTAGACATGCGACTAAGAGAGCTGACCCGTATTTCATTACTCGCAAAGTCCACAACACGTTTCGACTGCCAGCCATCCCCGTATTCAACCCACTTAGATTTCCCTGAAAGCTCCGCTATTGGCCAATGTTTTTTAACGTCGACTAAGGTTCTCTTCTCTTCCAACCTTAGTCGTTGAACCATTTCTTGATAATACTGATCCAACTGCACCTTAGAGGCACCTTTCAAGCCATCATTACTCACGCTAGGCTGAGAGGAAGTGCCACTCACTTTTCCACCTTGCCAGAAACCTGGGTTCTGAGGCTCAATAATCGAAACAGAACTAGCAGAAACCTGCCCGCAGAGAAGGAACAAACAAAGAACACCGTTTACCAACAACAGATTAAAGCGAGTAATCCCCTTCATTTACATCTCCACAACTACGCTATAAACACAGCGCTTATCGCTAGAAAAAGAAAGCCACAACAAATACAACCCTTTGATTTATAGCTTATTACAAAGAACCGCATCAATACAGTATATTAAACCACTCACCAACCTGCCTGTTTTTTGCAGCTTTATTTCTTTAAACGAGACGCCGTTCCGCACTTCTTCCTAATCGGCCTTTAGGATAGAATAGCCCACCCGATTTTCATTCACTCTGGTTACTTAAAACATGCTCACCACGTTTTATAAAAAACTACCACTTACCAAACCTCATCGACACATGCTTTTCGTAACGATCTGTGTATGCTCATTGGCAGGCTGCGTTACCGTTGCCTCCAACATAGGCGCGAGAGTGGGGGGGAATCTCTCAAAATCGATATTGAACAGCAACGATCTGGAAACCATAAAGGCCGGCACCCCTGCTTACCTTATCCTCCTTGACAGCCTGATCCAGGCAGAACCGGAAAGCAGCCAGCTGTTAATCTCCGCCGCCAAGATCACCAACGCCTATGCGGGAGCGTTTGTTGAAGAACCAGCAAGAGCCAAAATTCTTTCGGATAAATCACTCGACTTCGCTTCACGCGCCGCATGTATTCATAAAGCCTACTTTTGCAGCTTAAACAAAAAGTCTTTTAATGAATTCAAGCTCTTAGTTTCAAATACCAACAAGAAAGATCTCGATTTTCTTTACACGCTAGGCAGTAGTTGGGCTAGTTGGATTCAGGCCCATAGCGATGACTGGAACTCAATCGCCCAAATGGCGAGAGTTCAGTTCATTATGGAAAAAGTCGTTGAGATAGACGAGTTTCATGACGATGGCGGCGCACACCTTTACTTAGGGACGCTCGCTTCTCTACTTCCTCCAGCATTGGGAGGAAAGCCCGAGGTAGGTAAAAAACATTTCGGGCGCGCCATCGAAATATCCAAGGGCAAAAACCTACTCGTAAAAACTATGTACGCAGAACTCTATGCACGCTTAGTCTTTGACCAAGACCTCCATGATCGATTACTCAAGGAAGTTTTAACCAGCGACCCAATAGCACCGAACCTCACGCTCATTAATACCTTTGCACAAAAGAAAGCGAAAAGCCTACTGGCCGAAAGCCCTGACTTTTTTTAATCAACAGTCTCCGGATATTCAGATGCCAGTCATCTTTTATGGTGCTTAATAAACGCAGCTAATACACCTAATAGGAATACGCCCTCCCATGAAAAAAACAACATTCTTAGCTCTGCTCATAGCATCTTGCTCTTGGGCCTCCATCAGCACAGCAAGCACATTCAAAGTCGCCACGCTGTCCCCAAACGGCTCCGCATGGATGAACGCAATGAAAGCTGGAGCCAAAGAAATCAATCAACGTACCGAAAACCGCGTTAAATTCAAATTCTATCCCGGTGGCGTCATGGGCGACGATAAAGCCGTGTTAAAGAAAATACGTATCCGGCAACTACATGGTGGTGCGCTTATGGGAGGAAGCATATCTAGATTTTATGGTGACAGCCAAGTCTACAATTCCCCCCTCGTCTTCCAAAATTTTAACGAAGTGGATTATGTTCGTTCCAAAATGGATCAGAAAATCATTGATGGCCTTGAAGAAGGTGGGTTCGTTAGCTTTGGCTTAGCAGAAGCGGGCTTTGCCTATGCCATGTCAAAAGCCAAGCTCACTGATTCAGCAGACCTGACACAACGCAAGGTTTGGGCTCCTAGCAACGATAAAGCTTCATTGGAAATCATTCGCACCTATGGTATTTCCCCTATCCCACTTGGCATCCCCGATGTTCTTGCAGGTTTACAAACAGGCATCATCGATACGGTCGCAGCATCCCCCATCGGCACACTTGCTTTACAGTGGCACACACAAATAAACCATATTGCCGATATTCCACTTATGTATATATATGCCTTGTTTGTACTGGAAAAAAAGGCATTTTACCGTTTATCTGAAAACGACCAGAAAATTGTTCGCGAAGTAATGACCAAGACATTCATCCAAATAGACAAACAAAACCGCAAAGACAATATTGCCGCTTTAAAAGCACTGCAAAATCAAGATATTACCATCAACACCCCAAGCAAAGCTGAACGACTAGTCTGGAATAAAAAAGCAGAGCTCGCACGCGCTCGCCTAATTGAAAAAGGAGAGATCTCTAAAGAAATAATGAGTGAATTCTTACAGCACCTACAAACGTTCCGAACGCAACAGGCCGCTAGTCAGTGAGCAACTTTCAAGATTCCGTAGCGGGACGCATCCTCCAGCGAGTTCACTCGTTGGAGGATGGCATCTTAGCTGCCATGCTCCTGAGCATGATCTTACTGGCTGTCGCACAAATTTTTCTGCGTAATTTTTTTGATACCGGAATAATATGGGGCGACTCCGCTTTACGCATAATGGTAATTTGGGTAGCACTTGCAGGCGCAATGGTTGCGGGCAGAAACAATGCCCATATTGCTATCGACGTCATATCTCCCTGGGTTAGTTTTCAGGTTCTTCGCATATTTCGAGCGCTGAGCAATCTTTTTACCACCATCGTCTGCGGCATCATGGTCTATCACAGCATCGGTTTCATCTTGCTCGAATGGGAAGATGGCAGCATTGCTTTCGCAAGCATACCTACTTGGGCCTGCGAGCTAATTATTCCGATTGCCTTCATAGTATTAACCGCGCGCTTCGCTCTCTGCTTTTTTATGATCATATTCTCACCCGCAGCCTGCCCCGACCTGGGCAAGGATTAGTTATGTATATCGCAATAGGAGGCGTCATATTTCTAGCGGCGCTTGTCGGCGCACCTCTCTTCGCCATTATATTATCCGGAGCGATGCTGGGGTTTTATGCACAAGAGGTTCCCTTATCGGTCATTACCATTGAGCTATACCGTATCACCGACACACCTCTTCTTCTTGCACTACCGCTGTTCACCTTTACAGGTTACTTACTGGCAGAAGGAAATACCTCCTCAAGAATTGTCCGCCTTACCTCTGCATTTTTTGGCTGGATGCCCAGCGGCCTTGCCTTGGTCACACTACTTACCTGCGCATTCTTTACAGCATTCACAGGGGCCTCAGGGGTCACCATCGTTGCCATCGGCGCATTATTATTACCTGCGCTCACCAAAGCTAAATATTCTGAACGCTTCAGCTTAGGTCTGATAACAACTTCAGGCAGCCTCGGCTTATTACTTCCTCCATCATTACCGCTGATTCTGTATGGTATTATTGCCCAGCAAATGGGTTATGGCGAAGAAGTACAAATCAAGACCCTATTTTTAGCCGGTTTGCTACCCGCCGCACTGATGATTCTGCTGCTCAGCCTATATAGCTTATGGGCTAACCGAAACAACCCCATACCTCTTACACCCTTTTCATGGGGGGAGGCACGAGCAGCTCTCTGGGATGCCCGATGGGAAATACCCATGCCAATTTTTGTACTCGGTGGCATTTATGGCGGCTATTTCGCCGTATCTGAAGCCGCTGCAGCAACCGCTCTTTATGTACTGGTAATGGTGCTATTCCTCTACAAAGAAATCACCATTAAAGAACTTCCCGGTATCATGCAACAATCGATGATAGTTGTCGGCGGCATACTATTAATACTGGGAGTATCCCTCGCGTTCACTAACTTTCTTGTGGATGCAGAAGTTCCCACCCACTTGTTTGAACTGATTCAACGTTCCGTCGATGACAAAATAACCTTCCTAATCCTGCTCAATATTATTCTGTTGTTATTAGGAGCAATACTGGATATTTTTGCCGCCTTGGTCATCATGGTGCCACTTTTACTGCCCGTTGCTATCGGCTATGACATCCACCCGATACATCTAGGCATCATTTTCCTCGCCAACATGCAAATTGGTTACTTCACTCCGCCCGTCGGCATGAACCTGTTTATTGCCAGCTATCGTTTTAGCAAGCCTATAACAGAATTGTATAGAGCCACCCTGCCTTATATGTTTGTGCTGATGGCCGCCGTGCTGATTATCACCTTTGTGCCAGAACTGACGTTTTTCTTTATTGATGAATAGTCATTACTGAAAAATGATGTGTAGTGAGTTTAGTAAGAATATAGGGCGAATAAACAGCCTTAAAAGTTTACTTTTAAGGCTTATGTCAAACAACACATAGTGTGTGTAGATGAAACGTTTAGCAGGGCTCAACCCATTATTTGAGGCTCAAAAAGTCTTTAGGGTTTGTTCCAAGCGTTCACTAATGATTGAATTAGAAAAATATTGATCATAAAGCTGCCTTGCCCCTTTCTGATTTTCTTGCCCGCTTAAATAATCTCTTACGGCTAATTTCAATTGATCCGCAATAGCCTGTGGGTTTCCAGCTTGGCACCAATAAATCCCACCCGATCCATTTTCTGACATCTCAGGATAGGCACCTCCTTTCATAGTGATGACGGGCTTATCGCAGGCCAGTGCCTGGTAAACTTTATTTGGAATCACTCTGAAAGATTTTTCTCCTGTTCCAAATACACCTAAGCAAATCTGGACTTTACGAATCCTGTCGGCCAGATCCACAAATGGAATCCAATCTTCAAACACCACGCTCACATTTTTATTAGCCTGCGCTAGAACTAATTTCTCCACCGAGCCCCTTTCCGGCCCATCGCC
This sequence comes from Pseudomonadales bacterium, assembly GCA_016763235.1. Taxonomy (GTDB): domain Bacteria; phylum Pseudomonadota; class Gammaproteobacteria; order Pseudomonadales; family UBA3067; genus UBA3067. The sequence continues at coordinate 3,545 of JAESUE010000084.1, read as the reverse complement.
AAGAAAGACAAGGTTAATAGCTGGGCCATCATAATATCGAACAGCTTGAGCTATATACTCAGCCCCCTGCAAACCAATAAATGTGCCAAAAAACAACACTTCCGGGATTTTCTTTTGTGGAGTTTCCTCGGGGTAGAACAGTGATTCTTCTGCAGAAACGGGAAGAACAACAACTCTCTCTCGCTCACAAGCAAGCATTTCCACAAAGTAATCTTGGTGGCATAAGGTATCGGCAACCACAAAATCTGCCTTTGCAAAAAGGTCTCGCTCCCAGCGTAAAAGTTTCTGCGCGGCCTTAGAACCCGGTGGGAATTTCTTACGTTCGTTAACTTGTTTATCGTATGCGCTAATCAGCGGATCAAAAATAAGTGGTACTCCACGCTGCAGAGCCCATTTTGTCGCTGCAGCCACGTCACGCTGCCGAAAACAAGGCACCCACACAGCATTGATATTTTCAAACGCATAAAACGCAGCCTCCAAATGCGCAAGTGCGGAAATACGAGGTTGGTATTCAATAACATCCCAGTCGAGCGCTTTCAAACATTGCATTATGGTGCGGTTTCTAGGGTAATCAGGGCCATAGTTCCCAAAACGCCCCCACCATAATAAGCGTTTTTTATCCCCTTTCATAAGCAATGCTCTTTAACGGCTTGAGCAATTTGCAGATTAATATCTGGATAGCTCTGACAAAACACCTTCTCAGACACGTCAAAATCAGTTAAATCTCGAATTTTCACTCGATGAATAAAGCCCAAATCCTGGTATTTTTGCAGGGCCTTGGCATCATTGGTATCAGGGTTCATAGTACGGGGTTGCAGAGTGATCACTGGTTTGTACGCATAGATTGCCTCGGAAACCATAGTCAGACTATCTTCCGTGCAAAAAACAGCCTCGCTTTCATTTAAAAATTGTTTCACAACCTTGGCTGGGGTAGTCGCATACCAAACAGACTTCTCACAGCACTCAGGGGGCAGCAATGTACATAATAAACGTTCATTTTGTTCTCCTGTGCGCCGCGATGTAGTGAGCAACCATTTTATTCCTTCCCGCTGAGATATTTCTCCTAAGGCTGACGCTAATGACTCCCAATCGTCATGTTGATAACAATAGCCTGCGCCTTCCCCTCCAATTAACAGTGCATAAAACCGCCCAGATGATTTTTCTACCGAAGGGTTTAAATTGAAATTGGCGGGAGGCAAATCAAGCACGACATTATTGTTTGGATCTTTCAAGGGAGTTACCGTAAAGATCAAACGCAAAAGTCGGTGAGAGTAGCCCTTCGTGGTGCCACTAAAAACATTGGCAACACCGTAAATCCTAGCAATAGCAATGTTTGCAAACAGCGTGTTACCACCGGCTGAAATTATCAGACTTGGCGTTTTGAGTGGCAGGGAATCGTGCTGATAAAAAACCCGTAAGGCGAAACCACTGAGTAAGAAAGGAAAATAATTCGCCAACACACGCATAAGAGGCCGCAGCAACTTGTGACGCAACTGCAACACCACCGTAATTACTTCGTGTTCATGCGGAAACTCATCGTCCAAAGCCCTAGTGATACCAATGCTTTGATTAACGTGGCCGGGAAGGCCATCAGACAGTACCCATATTGATGTTGCTTGTTTCGTATTCAACTGGCTATTTGGTCACAAAGTAAGGTTATTAAAACGAACTAGATATACTGCCCCATCATTTTATTTAAGACAAGCTTATCGAAGATAAGATAAGTCCAGCATAATGCTGTTTTTAAATTTAACCCAGCTTCTTTTTTCATAATGTTAGCGCTATGATCATCACTCCAAGCAAGCGAGAAAACTCACTTAACCAAGAAACCATTAAACACCCATGAAGAAGACTGAACTAATAACGCAACTACAAGGTGTTTCCCAATGGATTAACCAAAAAGGCTGGTGCCCTGCAACAGGGGGAAACTTTTCGGCTAGAATGGATGAGCAACACTTTTTAATTACCGCATCAGGTTGCGACAAGGGCCAGCTAAAAAAAACAGGTTTTCTTCTCTCAAACCTTCAAGGCGAAATACTTGGAAGCCAACGCTTACCTTCAGCTGAAATGCCGGTACACGCCTTCTTGTACGAAACATTGCCAGAAGCCAGCGCCATACTCCATACCCACTCCATTACCGCCACTGTATTTTCCCGCGCAGCCCAAGGCAAGGCTTGGCCGATTAGCGGATACGAGATGCAGAAATCCATTAGCGGGTATAATAATCACACAGACATGCTACTCCTGCCTATTCTGAACAATTCTCAGGATATGACAGAGCTTGTGGCGGCACTATCCGAAACTATGCAAAACCACACCGTCCCCTTCGGTTTCCTAGTTCGCGGACATGGACTTTACGCTTGGGGAGAAGATCTCGCTACAGCGCGCAGGCACCTTGAAGGGCTGGAATTTCTTATCGCTTGCGAGCTATCCCAACTACAACTACAACCGAACAAGGCTTAATAATGAATATCGAAGCCATCGTCACCGATATCGAAGGGACAACCACCGACATTAGTTTCGTTCATAAAGTATTATTTCCCTACGCTGAAAAAGCACTGCCAGAATTTTTACGCGCCAATCAATATGCCCCTGAAATTGCAGCCATCATCGAAGATGTTCGCATAGAACTTGGAGAGAAAGATGCCAGTATCAACACCGTTATCGACGCACTACTTACATGGATCAAAGAAGATAAAAAAACAACGCCACTTAAAAGTCTGCAAGGTTATATCTGGAAAACCGGCTATGAAAATGGAGATTTCACCGGCCATGTTTACACCGATGCCAGCTTTTGTTTAAACCAATGGCAATCCTCTGGTCTAAAACTTTTCGTTTACTCATCAGGGTCAACGCAAGCCCAGAAACTGCTATATCAATACAGTGATGCCGGTGACCTGACTCCTCTTTTTAGCGATTATTTCGATACCCGAATAGGTGGAAAAAAAGAAAGCCAAAGCTATACAAAAATACTGAAATCTCTCCAACTACCCGGTGATAAAGTATTGTTTTTATCTGACGTAGAAGAAGAGCTAGATGCTGCTCAAAAAGCGGGCATGCATACTATTTTAATTAAAAGGGAGAACGAAGCCTTTCCTCCTGTTCAAACAAGTCACATCGTTGCGACACAATTTACAGAAATTAACAGCTATCTAAGAAGAGCTATGACACACCTCAGCATTTACAAAGATTCAGACGCCTCAACCCCATTTTATACAACCGAAGACCCTCAGCTAATCGGCAGGAAATTAGCTCAAATTGGTGTCTCTTATCGGCGATGGACAAGCAACAATCCTCTCAGCGATAACGCAAGTAACGAAGACATATTAAAAACCTATGAGTTGGAAATAAACGCACTGATTGCGGAAGCCGACTATCGAAGCGTCGAAGTCATTTCACTAAACGAAAACTCAACGAACAAAGTCGCCATGCGCGAGAAATTTCTAAGTGAGCACACGCACTCAGATGACGAAGTACGATTCTTTGTACGTGGGCAAGGACAGTTTTACTTACATGCTGAAGATAAAGTCTACGTAATACGTTGC
>JAESUE010000083.1 GCA_016763235.1 Pseudomonadales bacterium | reverse complement strand
GTTGTGAATGACCTTGGTGGAGCTGTTGACGGAACAGGCAGTTCAAGCGCCGCTGCACAACTTGTGGTAGATGAAATTAAAGCAGCCGGCGGAGAAGCCGTTGCAGATTTTAATAGTGTATCAGAGCGTGATAGTGCAAGAGCCATTATCAAAACTGCTGTTGACAACTACGGCCGTGTCGATATTTTGGTGAATAACGCCGGTATCCTGCGCGACAAATCATTCAAAAAAATGACCGACGATGAGTATCAACTGGTTATAGATGTTCACCTGATGGGAACTGTGTGGGTATGTAAAGCCGCATGGGACATAATGAACGAACAGGAATACGGCCGCATCATCAACACCACATCGGCTGCGAGCTTCGGCAACTTTGGTCAAACCAATTACAGCGGTGCAAAAGCGGGCATTACTGGTTTTTCTAAATCCCTCGCTCAAGAAGGTGCGAGAAAAAATATTAAAGTCAACATTCTTGCCCCGATGGCAAGAACACGTATGACGGAAGAGCTGCTTGGACCATTGGCAGAAAAACTTCACCCAGAATTAGTAACGCCCGTAATCGCTTACTGCGCGAGTGAAGAATGCTCTGTGACTGGCGAAGTATTCAGTGCTGGCGGCGGTCGTATTGCACGTATTTTCTGGGGCGTTACACCTGGCTTCCGCAAAGACGACATCTCTGGTGAAGATATTCGTGACAACCTTGAGGCTATCATGGACACCAGTGACATGATCGTTGCTTCGTCTCCTGCAGATGAAATGGCATTTTTGATGAGTAAGTAAAGAAATACGCCCATAGCGTTATAGATAGCAGCTTACCAATAAAGCCAAATTTTATATCACTATGGGTATATAAATACTTGGGCCCAAGTATTTTTTAATAAGCGACTCATCCTTCGTATTTCAAGCCACCTTTTCTATTTTCTCGTTGATCTAAAAACGATACTCCTCTGAATTTATTCCTTGTTCAATTTCCTGAGTAAGCGGCACATAAGCCGTCGTTTTAGGAAGCGCTACAAAAATTGGGTCATCACTTTTTTCTAGCTTATAGCCATCCTTTTTTAAATCCACTTTTTTATATTTAAAGGAATCCGTGGTGTCTAGTTTTGTTTTTATTCGAACAAATACCGGCACGGCGTAAGGTGGCAGTTGCTCACCAAGAAACTGATATAAATTATCATACGCTAACTCCCTGCCTTCTATAGGCGTGATAGTTGCCATGCCTGCCTTGCCATTCGTATTGGGGATTTCTTCGCCATACACCGCGCAGTGAGCAACATCTGGATGATTGCTGATAATTCGTTCCACCTCTGTGGTTGAAACATTTTCACCCTTCCAGCGAAAGGTGTCTCCCAGCCTGTCGACAAACTGATAATGTTTGCAGCCGATGTTTTTCAACAAGTCACCGGTATTAAACCAAGCATCCCCAGGCTTAAAGGCATTGCGCAATATGGCCGACTCCGTTTTGTCTTTTTGGGTATAGCCGACAAAAGGGGTTTTTTCGGTAATTTCCCCAAGTAAAAGCCCTGGCTCCCCTTTTTCGGCAAGAATCAAATAACCCTTGGCATCACGCACTAATTCTTCTTTATCTTTATCGTACTTCACTAGAGTCGCCTTACCGACGCCGACGGTATTATCCAAATTAAACATATTCATAAAACCCACGTTGCCTTCGCTTGATCCGTAGCCTTCAATAATATGTGTCACTTTGAATCGTGTTTTAAACTCTTCCCATAAGCCAGGTCGAAATCCATTGCCGAACATTTTCTTCAAGGTATGCTGGCCATCCGTAGGCTTTGACGGTTGATTTAAAAGGTACCGGCATAACTCACCCACATATCCAAAAACAGTGGCCTGATAGAGATTAATATCATCCCAAAATTCACTGGCGCTGAATTTACGTTTGATAACGATGGATGCACCCGCTGAGACTGTTCCGGTCCAACAAGCAAGTAAGCCAGTAGCGTGAAAAAGTGGCAGCGGTACATAATAAATATCTTTGGGTTTTAGCTGCATCACTACATTCACCAAATAAAACATCCAGCAGATTCGGTTATGATCGGTAATTGCTGCTTTAGGCATACCCGTTGTGCCTGATGTATATAGATAAACGTAATGATCGTCTCGTGTTATTTCTGAAGTTTCGATAAGATTATAGGCAGGTTTTGAACGGCTTTCTGCAATCAGGTTGGTAAAAGCAGGTGTGCTGCCAGGGTCAAATAATGTATCAACATCTGCCACAGCAAAGGTTAAATCATTCTCGACCTTAAGCTCACTCTGTATATCTACCACCACATCAGACAGCTCTGAACCAAGAATAAACATACGGGGTTCAACGAGATTAATACTGTAAGAAAGCACCTTCCCAGTTTGCGCCGTATTTAAAAGCGCAGCGCAAGCTCCCATCTTAGAAACTGCCATTAAGCAGATAAGAAATTCCGGACGATTGTGCATTAACATGGCGACTACATCGCCACGTTTTAAACCACGATCACGCAAATAATGTGCAACTTTATTCGCCTGCTCATTGAGTTGGCGATAGGTAATGCTTCGATCAAGGTAATAAATAGCGGGACGGTCTGGGTATTTCCGAACAGTATTTTCAAAATAACGCGGCATACAATCATGTTCACTTTCATTGCGCTTTGCGTTAAGCATCCGAATCACTGAGGGGATTCGCTTAATCATTTCTGGACTGTGGCGGACTAAATCCATTGGGGCGACTAGGTCTTTTACGGGCATCTCTATATCCTCAGCTGTTTAGGCCAAATAAAATCAATTCAAACAATTTAATTGCCACTAAAACGAGGAAAGCTCTGATGAACTCACCTATCGTCGAAAGGCATTTAATTCAACTTAAAAAGAAACTGCAGGAGGGAGTGATACACTACGTCGAGATTATTTATTATTATCAGGAATCCTTTCTCTACCTTTACTCATATCAAATATTTCACATATCGACAAGAGAAAAATGATTCCCTTGTGATAATTTAAGAGACGGCGCTTATTAACAGATGATAATTTTTTAATTTCACTCGGTTAAAGGCTAAACTTAAGGCTGAACCCGACACTTTCTTGGCGCGCTAATGCAGAACATAAAAAAACGAACCTTTGAAATCCTTAATGTCAGCGAAAGAGATGACCGCCTAAGCAGGGTCATTGATATATTTCTCATCACGTTAATCTCAATCAATGTGATTTCAGTTATCCTCGAAACTCTGCCATCTCTGCAAAACAAGCATCAAACTTTTTTCGATAATTTTGAAACTGTTTCCGTGGTTATTTTTAGCATTGAATACCTTGCCCGTGTCTGGAGCGCCGTAGAAAATACCGAAAGAGACTACAGCCATCCATTCTTGGGCCGGCTGCGCTATATGATTACACCCATGGCATTGATCGACCTTATCGTGATAATGCCGCTTTATCTGGGGTTTTTCGTCGCTATTGATCTCCGCTTTATGCGTGTACTACGGCTGCTTCGTGTTTTTAGATTAACGCGTTATTCCTCATCCATGTCCGTATTACTTAAAGTGTTGTCCGACGAGGCCAGAGCAATCGGAGCGGCTTTATTTGTACTCTGTATGTTGATAATCATGGCCTCCAGTCTTACCTATCTTGCCGAGCATGACGCCCAACCGGAAGCATTCGGCAGCATACCCGCTGCAATGTGGTGGGCCGTTATCACGATGACGGGGGTCGGTTATGGTGATGTAACACCCATTACCGCCATCGGCAAGATCTTGGCTGCCATTATTAGCATCATCAGTATAGGTATCGTTGCGCTTCCCGCTGGCCTTCTAGCTTCCGGCTTCAGTGAAGCCCTGCGGCAACGGCGTGCGCATTACGAGAAACTGGTGGAAGATGTAATGATGGATGGAGTGATTACATCCGATGAAGAGGCACAATTAAAAAATACCCAGGCAAACCTGGGGCTTAACGCCGACGAGGCAGAGATCATCATTGATGCCAGCCGGAATAGACAAATAGAAAAAGACACCAGTCGAGTGGTAAACAGCATCGAACAGGAAATGAAAATTGCGCTGAATAATCGCTGTCCCCATTGCGGAGAAGTGGTTGACTGGCGCGTAGAAAAAAGAAAAAATGAGCAATAATCCACCGCATACCAGCCATACGAAAACCACATGATTTTCTGGCATCAAGAGCCATTTTGGCAGCGCTCGCAGTATAAAATCGCACCCGAACCCAACTGCTGTTGTAACTATTCAGCGAACTCTGTAAGCGTTCAGATTGCGTTCAACTTTGAGTGTGAGCTGAACGCTGCATTTTATTTATAATCAAGCTTTAGACCAATTTCCTCCAAGAACACCGTCTCCTCCTTTAGATCAGCACTGGCAAGAGAGTGAGCCGCCAACCAAGCCTCCTGCATGTTTAATTCGAACCCTGAACCCCTTCTTCGCAAGGTAAATTCTGGGTAAGGCTTATCATTCCGTCCACGGCATAATAGAACCGCCAAGCGAAGAAAAACACTGAGCTGAATCAGCGTTACCTTGTCTTTCTCCGAAAAAACCTCCAATTCAGGAACGGGGAATTTCCGCCGATGCGCACGCACCAGAAATGCCAACGCCTGCTGCTCCAGCTTACCGAAACCCGCCAAATCCGCATGACACAAGACATATGCCCCGTGTTTATGAAATTGACTATGAGAAATCGCTAAACCCAACTCGTGAACCAAAGCCGCCCTGGAAAGCAAATCCCGACGGTGCCCGCTCTCTTGCCCACATTGTTCTTCTACTTGATCAAGTGCGCTCGGTGCTGCACTGCGCACTTTTTCTGCAAAAGGAATGTCCACGTCGTAACGACTAAGAAGGGCGAGCAAGGTTCTATCGCGCACATCTTCATGCTGAATACGACCCAACATGTCATACAGAACGCCCTCCCTTAAAGCCCCATCAGATACCGTCATGTGGGTTAATTTCAACTGTTCAAATATACCCATAAGAATCGCCACACCTGAAGCAAACACAGGCATTCGATTTTCTTTCAAACCGGGCAAGGACAGCTCGCTATAATGGTTCACCGACACAATTTCATTACGCAAGGCCTCAAGCGATTTATAGCTAATGCCATGCTCGCTCCAACCATTTGCAACAACGACTTGGTTAATGGCCTTAACCGTGCCAGATGCCCCTACTACCTGCTGCCAGCCCGTTTTTTCAAGACCTCCTTGTATCAGGCGCACCTGCCTGCGTGCTGATAACATCGCCGCATCAAACCCTGATTTTCTGATACGTCCATCAGGAAAGTAACGCAAGCCGTAGCTCACGCACCCCATATGCAAACTTTCCAGCTCTTGGCTTTCAAAGCGACAACCAAGAATAAGTTCGGTGCTGCCACCACCAATATCGATGACCAGTCGTTGCTCACCATCGTCAGCCAGCGAATGAGACACGCCCAAATAAATCAACCGAGCCTCTTCCCGCCCAGAGATCACCTCGATAGGACAGCCCAATACTTTTTCAGCTTTTTGCCGAAAGGCTTCGCCATTTTTTGCCGCACGCAGCGTGTTGGTTCCCACCACCCGCACGCGAGATACATCAATGCCCTCAATCTGCTGAGCAAAACGCTCAAGGCAAGCAAAAGCACGCGCCTGTCCTTTTTCGGTTAAACAGTTATTCCTGTCTAGGGATGCGCCTAAATGCACCTTCTCCGACAGACGGCTAACCCGCCTCACTTCGTTTTGCACCACCCTGGCTACCACCATGTGAAAACTGTTGGAACCGAGGTCTATTGCCGCCATCAAAGCATTAGCTTCCTGAGCGGAATCATCGTTGGATTTATTCATCATCAATTTTAATTCCACCACCACACAGAAAAAAGAGGCTTCTGGTTCTTGAAAAAGCAACCTTAGGGCGTCATATTATACAATCAAATACGCACGAAGCTGATTGGCATCGTCATCACATTACACCATACCTGGAGAGTATTACATGAGTGACAAAATCATCCACGTCACCGATGCAAGTTTTAAAAACGACGTCCTTAATGCCGAAGGCCCCGTATTAATCGATTACTGGGCAGAGTGGTGCGGCCCCTGCAAGGCTATCGCACCTGTTTTAAGTGACATTGCAGAAGAGTATGCCGGCAAGCTCACCATCGCCAAAATCAACATCGACGAGAACGCTGGCATACCCGCCAAGTATGGTGTGCGTGGCATTCCGACTCTTACCATCTTTAAAGATGGCAATGTGGAAGCCACCAAAGTTGGCGCTTTATCGAAGTCACAGTTGACGGCCTTCATCGACAGTAATATCTAAACCTATGCGGCCATGAACCTCCCTAAACAAGAAAGAGTTTATGGCCAAATTAAACCAACAGCACCCCCTGCTTAAAGGTGAAAGCCCTAAAAGCTGGACAGCCCCCGCTTAACGCTCTATAGTTACCTTCGTTAAAGACAGAATATAATAATTCTCCCCTGTTATCTGGCTCTGCCATTTTTAAACTCCAGCATTTAAATTCTTTTAGATATATCCTATTAAAAGACCATCCCGTCTGACACAACCTATCACGCGTATCCTTTATGAATCTTTCCGAACTCAAGAAAAAACCCATTGCTGAACTACTCAATATTGCCCGCGAAATGGGCCTCGAAAACCTGGCTCGCACAAAAAAGCAGGATGTCATCTTCGCCATATTAAAGCGCCACGCAAAAGGCGGCGAAGACATCTACGGCGAAGGGGTTCTTGAAATACTTCAGGATGGCTTCGGCTTTCTACGCTCTTCGGAAGGCTCCTACTTAGCTGGCCCAGACGACATTTATGTCTCCCCCAGCCAGATACGTCGCTTCAACCTGCGAACAGGTGATAGCATTTCCGGAAAAATCCGCCCGCCTAAAGAAGGTGAGCGTTATTTTGCATTGCTAAAAGTCAGCGAAATCAATTTTGATCGTCCTGAAAATGCCAAAAACAAAATCCTCTTTGAAAACTTAACACCACTGTTTCCCGATGAGCGTTTGGTAATGGAGCTGGGTAACGGCAGCACCGAAGACATCACCACCCGCATCATCGACCTCGTTGCCCCCATAGGGAAAGGCCAACGCGGACTAATTGTTTCGCCTCCAAAAGCGGGTAAGACAATGATGCTGCAGAACATTGCGCAATCCATCACCCGTAATAACCCTGAATGCTACTTAATCGTTCTACTTATCGACGAACGCCCTGAAGAAGTGACCGAAATGAGCCGCACCGTACGCGGTGAAGTAGTGGCCAGTACGTTTGATGAACCACCCTCGCGCCACGTACAGGTTGCCGAAATGGTTCTTGAAAAAGCCAAGCGCTTGGTAGAACATAAAAAAGATGTCGTGATTTTGCTCGATTCCATTACGCGACTGGTTCGTGCATTTAATACGGTGATTCCCTCCTCTGGAAAAGTATTAACCGGTGGTATAGATGCCCACGCCTTGGAACGCCCCAAACGCTTTTTTGGTGCCGCACGAAATATTGAAGAAGGTGGCAGCCTTACTATTCTCGCTACCGCACTCGTCGATACCGGCTCTAAAATGGATGAAGTTATTTTCGAAGAGTTTAAAGGTACTGGTAATCAGGAACTGCATCTGGATAGAAAAATTGCCGAGAAGCGTGTTTATCCTGCGATTAACATT
>JAESUE010000082.1 GCA_016763235.1 Pseudomonadales bacterium | reverse complement strand
GGGTCGATGATTATCGAAAAGTGGTGGCGAAAAACCCCGATGGCCTGCCTGCAAAATGGAAGTTCTTTTGGCAGTCGGTATTTGCTTTTGTTATTGCAGTTTTTTTATACCGCTTTGCAACAGTACCCGCTGAAACGCAGTTGTTCGTTCCTTTGTTTAAAGATGTCGCGATTGAGTTAGGGCTGGGGTATATCCTCCTTACTTATTTTGTCATTGTTGGAAGCAGTAATGCCGTGAATTTAACCGATGGCCTCGATGGTTTGGCGATTATGCCAACCGTGATGGTGGCCGGAGCCTTGGGTATATTTTGCTATTTTACGGGCCATGCAGGGTTTGCTGATTACCTTCACCTACCGTTTATTCCTGGCGTAGGAGAACTATTGGTTATCTGTATCTCTATTTCTGGGGCAGGCTTGGGCTTTTTATGGTTTAACACCTACCCCGCACAGGTCTTTATGGGTGATGTGGGTGCATTATCATTGGGCGCAGTGCTTGGTGTTATAGCCGTGATTGCACGACAAGAAACCCTGCTTTTTGTTATGGGTGGTGTATTCGTTGCTGAAACAGTTTCGGTAATCCTTCAGGTTGCTTCATTTAAGTTAACAGGACGGCGTATTTTTCGTATGGCACCGCTGCACCATCACTTCGAATTAAAGGGCTGGGCAGAACCAAAAGTTATTGTCCGTTTTTGGATTATCACTGTCATTCTGGTGCTGGTTGGCATTGGGTCACTCAAGCTTCGTTAATAGGCAAGAACCATGGCTAAGCGTTATTTGATATTAGGTTTAGGTAAAAGCGGGCTTTCAGCTGCGCGTTACTTGTGCCGTCAAAACGTTGAGTGCGTGCTTGCTGATACACGTTCTGAAATTCTTGGTTTGGAATTATTTATAGAGGCGTTCCCAGACGTAAAAGTTTTTTTGGAACATTTGCCATTCAGTTTACTTGAAGGTGTAGATGTTCTTGTTATTAGCCCTGGTTTGTCCCCGCAACTTCCTTTGGTCAAAGAGGCAAAGCAAAAAGATATAGAAATTATTGGTGATGTTGAGCTGTTTTGCCAGCGGGCAAGCTCCCCCATCATTGCAATCACCGGAACCAACGCAAAAAGCACCGTTGTAACACTTATTGCCAAAATAATTTCTGAAGCGGGCTATCGCGTTGGGCTTGGCGGGAATATTGGTACACCCGCACTCGAGCTATTGAGTGAAGATGGAAATGAGCCAGATTATTATGTTCTGGAGCTGTCCAGTTTTCAGTTGGAGAGCACGCCATCATTAAGCGCTAAAGTTGCGGCAGTGTTAAATGCCTCGCCTGATCATATGGATCGTTACGATAGTTTTGAAGATTACGTGACCACAAAGCAGCGCATCTACCATAACAGTGAAGTTGCTTTGTATAACCGGGATGATGGAAATACCTATCCGGGCGATCAGGCTGCAAGAAAGGTCAGCTTTGGAATGGAACGATCGGATGATGCTAGCGAAATTAGTTATTTCTTTGAGCAGGAATTTTCGCAGGTATATTTGTATCACGATAACGAGCGTATTCTTTCAGCTGACTCCCTGCTAATAAGTGGAGATCATAACTATTTAAACTGCCTGGCTGCGATGGCTGTTTGTGACGTCATCGGTATTGAGCAGGAAAAACAAATTAATAGTTTGCAGCAGTTTTCAGGCCTAGAGCACCGTTGTGAAACAGTTGCAAATATCGATGGTGTTCGCTGGATTAATGATTCCAAAGGCACAAATATTGGTGCGACCTTGGCAGCGTTGCGCGGCTTTGGAAAGAGGTTTCCCAAAAAAATCATTCTAATCTTGGGTGGCGTTAGCAAAGATGCAAGCTTTTCTCCATTAATGGAATTAATTAACCAGTATGTGAAAAAAGTACTTGTTTATGGGCAAGATTCAGCAAAAATCATCGCGGATATTGAGGGGGGGGTTAACTGTCCCATTGATGCTTTTGAGTCTCTTGATCAAACTGTGAATGATGCAAAGAAAAATTCTAAAAATGGAGGCCTTGTTCTTTTTTCTCCTGCATGTGCCAGTTTCGATATGTTTAAGAGTTTTGAACATCGGGGTGAGGCCTTTAAAACACTGGTTCTGGACGCAGCTTCTCATCCCTCTCGCAAGGCGGAGGGGGTCTGATGATGCGTGATAAAAATAGTTCAATAAAGCCCGATTTGCTAATACTTGTAAGCGCTGTTTCTTTATTATGCGTGGGTTTGATTATGGTGTCTTCCGCCTCGATGCTTATCGCTGAAGACAAATTTTCAAACACCTTTCATTTCGTGCTTCGCCATGGCATCTCAATTTTTATAGCTACTTGTTGTGCTGTGTTGATGTACCAGATTCCGATGCGAGTTTGGGAGCGTTTTAGCAGCATACTGTATTTTTTAGCCTTGTTCATGTTGGTGGTTGTGCTGGTATTTGGTAATACGGTGAATGGCAGTACTCGATGGCTCAACTTAGGGTTGATGAATTTCCAGCCGTCTGAGCTTGCGAAAATATTTGTACTTATCTATATGGCGAGCTTTATTGTAAGAAAGAAGGATGAAGTGCAGGCTCAAATCAGGGGTATATTGAAACCCACCGCTATCTTATTCATACCCGCAATATTGTTATTGCTTGAGCCAGACTTCGGCTCTGTGGTTGTGCTTTGTATCGCTACTTTCTCAATGTTGTTTATGGGTGGGGTTAAGATTCGATATTTTGCCCTGGCAATATTTTTAGGAGCGGTCGTTTTTTATATATTATTGATCACTCAGCCTTATCGAGTCGCCCGGTTAACGGCATTCCTTAACCCTTGGGATAATCAATTTGGTTCTGCTTACCAGTTAGTGCAGAGTCTTATCGCGTACGGAAGGGGGGAGTGGTTTGGGCAAGGATATGGTAATAGCGTGCAAAAACTTTTTTATCTTCCAGAAGCACACACCGATTTCCTTATCGCTGTGCTGGCTGAAGAATTTGGGCTTTTTGGGGTGATGATTGTACTGGGGCTATTTTCTACCTTGGTATTATCGGCACTATTTATTTCTCGCGCTGCAGAAAAACGAGGCGCGTATTTTTCAGCATACTTGGGTTATGGCTTGAGTGTGTTGATCGGCATACAAGCCCTGTTTAATTTCGGCGTAACGATGGGTTTATTGCCTACAAAGGGGCTGACGTTACCGCTTGTGAGTTATGGGGGAAGTAGTCTTTTATCCACATGCTTCTTGCTGGCAATTTTGTTGCGCATAAATAAAGAGAATACCTTGGCCTGTGAAACGATGAAAAGAACGAAGAAAAAAGCCTCCAAGTCTAAGAAGAAATCAAACGTTAAGCCTCCTTCGGATAGTTTAGATGTTCGGACGGGGGTCGCTGCATGAAAAATACCAACCTAGAGTCAAAGAAAATACTCATTATGGCAGGGGGGACTGGTGGGCACGTGTTTCCGGCATTGGCGGTAGCACGATTATTTCATGAGCATGGCGCAAGCATTTCTTGGCTGGGAACCAAAAAAGGTATCGAGTCGCGAATTATCCCAGCAGAAGAGTTTATTGATCTCCATTATTTGTCGGTCGCAGGAATACGAGGCCAAGGTTTAAAACGTCTATTAGTTGCACCATTTAAATTGATATTGGCATGCTGGCAGGCAGCAAATACCTTGCGTGAAGTGAAGCCACATTTGGTGCTGGGTATGGGTGGTTTTGCATCTGGCCCAGGCGGCTTAATGGCTTGGTTGATGGGCTATCCACTTGTTATTCATGAGCAAAATGCCGTGCCGGGTTTGACCAATCGCGTGCTGAGTAAAATTTCTCAGCGTGTTTTTCAGGCCTTCCCAGGAACATTTTCAAATAAGGTTACAGATAAGTTTCGGGTAACAGGCAATCCGGTGAGAAAAGAGATTGAAATGCTTGAAAACCCTGAAACGCGTTTCCAAAAAAGGGCTTTGCAGAAAGAGCTTAATATCCTTGTGCTAGGTGGTAGCCAAGGTGCTTTGGCATTAAACGAAATAGTCCCTCGTGCATTGGCGGAAGTGAGCAAGGTCTCACTCATCGATGCGAAGCCATTGAATATATGGCATCAGGCCGGTCGTAATAAGGATGAAATGACGATTACTTTATATCAAACGCTTAATGTAGAAGCCAAAGTTGAACCGTTTATAAGTGATATGGCGCAAGCCTATAGTTGGGCAGACCTCGTGATTGCTCGATCGGGTGCATTAACGGTGAGCGAGATTCAACAGGCGGGTGTTGGTGCTATTTTTGTTCCTTACCCTGCGGCAGTGGATGACCATCAAACCCTAAATGCCGAATTTCTTCAGCAAGAGGATGCAGCCATAGTGGTTCAGCAAAAAGAATTAAATGCAGATAAATTAGTTTGTTTATTAAAGCCCTTACTGAATAAAGAGAAATTAACGTCCATGGCGCTGGCTGCGAAAAAAAGCGCACCCGCTAATACCACAGAGACGGTAGTCAATGCTTGCTTGGAGGTGATCCATGCTTAACTTTGTTCCGGAAATGCGCCGTATTAAAAAAATCCACTTCGTAGGAATCGGCGGGGTTGGAATGGGCGGTATTGCAGAGGTGTTGTTTAACCAGGGCTACCAAGTTTCTGGTTCTGATATAAAACATGGTGCGATGACGAACCGCCTTTCTCAGGCAGGTGTTCATATAGATATTGGTCATCATGGTGATAACGTTATTGATACGCACGTGGTGGTTGTTTCTACTGCTGTGGATCAGAAAAACCCAGAGTTGGTAAAAGCGAGAGAACTGGGGATCCCCATTGTACGTCGCGCAGAAATGCTCGCTGAATTAATGCGGTTTCGACACGGTATTGCGGTAGCGGGAACGCATGGTAAAACCACCACAACAAGTTTAATTGCCTCGATATTTGCCGAGGCGGGATTGGATCCGACCTACGTGATTGGTGGGCGTTTAAATAGCACTGCCACGAATGCGCGATTAGGGGATAGCCGTTATTTTATCGCTGAGGCCGATGAAAGTGATGCTTCGTTTTTACATTTGCAGCCGATGGTTTCAGTGATTACCAATATTGATGCGGATCACATGAGCACTTATGGTGGAGATTTCTCCAAGCTTGTTCAGACATTTAGTGAGTTCCTTCACAATCTGCCCTTTTATGGCTTGGCAGTGGTCTGTATTGATGATCCGGTGATTAAAAAATTAATGGCAGAGGTGCCAAGGCCTGTCCTTACCTATGGTCTTGATGAAGCTGCCTTGTATCGGGCGACAGACATTCGGCAAAGCAAATTTAAAACCACATTTACTGTTCATGGGCCAGATATTGATGCCCTAGAAATTCATCTCAACATGCCCGGTACGCATAATGTGTTAAATGCTCTGGCCGCTATTGCTGTTTCCTGTGATGAAAATATTGACGTGGTGGCGATTAAATCAGCACTGGAAAGTTTTCAGGGCGTTGGCCGGCGGTTTGAGTCTTATGGTGAGTTTTCGCTTCCACAAGGAAATGTCATGCTTGTGGATGATTACGGGCATCACCCAGCAGAAGTCGAAGCCACCATTCTGGCAATAAGGGCTGGCTGGCCAGAACGTCGTCTCGTTATGGTTTACCAGCCGCATCGCTATAGTCGAACCAAAGAACTTTATGATGATTTTGTACGCGTGCTATCTGAAGTGGATGTGCTTTTTCTGATGGAAGTATATTCAGCGGGTGAGGAAGTCATTCCTGGCGCTGATAGCAGAAACCTGTCTCATAGCATTCGGCTACGAGGAAAAGTTGATCCAATATTTATTGAGAGCACAGAAGAACTGTCAACATTGCTGGGTAGCGTCCTAAAGGGTAATGATCTACTGCTCACTCAAGGAGCTGGGAATATTGGTGTCGTAGCAAAAAGCTTAGCGGATAATAATTTGATTAACGTTGTTACAAAAAGTGAAAAGTAGCCGTTCATGAATAAGAAAGTTGACCCAGAAAAATACGGAAAAGTTGCAGTTTTATACGGTGGAAACTCTGCCGAACGAGATATTTCATTGCAAAGTGGGCAAGCCGTATTACAGGCATTGAAACAGGAGGGTGTAAACGCAGAAGGCATAGACTGTCGTGCTGAATTTTTGTTAAAACTGGCGGGTTTTGATCGGGCGTTTATAGCCCTGCATGGTCGCGGCGGGGAAGACGGAACATTACAGGGCGCATTGGAAATACTCGGAATTCCTTACACAGGAAGCGGGGTGCTCGCGTCTGCATTAGCAATGGATAAAGTGCTTTGTAAGCACTTATGGGAAGGTTTTGGCCTACCTACTCCGAAGATTTTAGTGGTGAAGGAACATAGCCAACTCTCTACGCTGGAAGAGGTAGATACATTTCCGATAATGGTAAAACCAGCCAGAGAAGGATCCAGCGTTGGTATGAGTAAAGTCGATGCTGCCAATGGCTTGCGTGAAGCGGTGGAGCTTGCACTGCAATATGACGCCGCATTGGTTGAGCAATACATACAGGGGGAGGAGTATACGGTTGCGATTATGGCAGACAAAGTGTTGCCACCTATACGCCTTGAAACACCGAGAGATTTTTACGACTACGAAGCAAAGTACTTGTCACAGGAAACTGAATATAAATGCCCTTGTGGCCTTAATGATAACGATGAAACCGAGCTTAAAGAGCTTGCTTATGAAGCATACAAGAGTGTTGGTGCATCAGGTTGGGGCCGAGTTGATGTGATGCGTGACTCAGAGGGTCAATTTTATTTATTGGAAGTAAATACCGTGCCAGGCATGACTAGCCACAGTTTAGTACCCATGGCTGCAAAGCAGAGTGGAGTCTCCTTTAATCAGCTGGTAATGGAAATACTGGAATCAAGCTATTCGTAGCATGAGTCGTAAAACAAAGGAATAACATTATGACAATGCAAGATATTAAAAAATATTGGCACCGAGAGTAGGCTTGCTCATGCTGGCTGTTTTATTGTTTTCGGTGTTGCTATCACTGCCTGAGCTTAATGAGCAAATAGCCGTGAAGAAAATCCTCATTAACAAATCACTACATTATGTTGAGAAGAATGATGTTGATGCGCTTTTGGAGCAAGCTTTAGAGCAGAATTTTTTCTTTTTAGAATTAAAGGATGTTGCGCAAATAATTAATCATATCCCTTGGGTAGAATCAGCGCAGGTGAAAAAAATATGGCCTGATACCATTCTGGTGAACATTCAAGAGCAAAGCCCTGTCGCTCGCTGGGGGGAAACGAAATTAATTAGTGCTACGGGTGAAGTGTTCGAGCCAGGCGACTTAACGGCTTTTGAATACCTCCCTCATCTTGTTGGAAGCGAAGCTCAGCGGGCAAAAATAACTGATTTTTATTACCAAGCAAATAAAATCTTGAGTAGTAGTGGGTTAAATATTGCAGCAGTAAAGATAGAATCATCGTATGAGTGGAGCCTACTGTTGGATAATGGCTTGCTTGTGATTCTCAGCTCAATGCATGGCTTAGAAAAGGTTAAACAGTTTTCTGAAGTGTATGGCAAGCATATTTCCCCCAAGTTAGACAGTATCGCTCGGGTAGACCTGCGTTATGACAGCGGTTTTGTTGTCGCGTGGAAAGAGAATAACAATGGTTTAGGCAGCAAGTCGCTAGCACTTCGCTAGTCACTTATTGAGAGAAAAAAGTGATGAATAAAGTAGTTGACGATAATACGCTGGTTGGATTGGATATTGGCACATCGAAAGTCGTCGCAGTGGTTGGAAGGATTAACCAAGATGGTTTAACGGAGGTGTTAGGTTTAGGTTCATCCAAATCAAAAGGTTTGAAAAAAGGCGTTGTCGTTAATATCGAAACAACCGTGGAGTCCATTCAGCGAGCAATTGAAGAAGCCGAATTAATGGCGGGTTGCCAGATAACTAGCGTGTACTGCGGCATCGCAGGTAGCCATATTAAAAGCATGAATTCTCACGGAATTGTTGCGATAAAAGATAAAGAAGTGGTGCAAGCAGATATTGACAGGGTTATTGATGCGGCAAAAGCCGTGGCGATACCC